>DATHZY010000438.1:0-2082 GCA_035458325.1 Saprospiraceae bacterium
CGTTTTATATCAGCGGCGTAAGCATTGACAGGATACAATTCCGGTGGATAGGGATTGATCCCGAGGTCAATAATTTTTTGCAGGTTCTGCCTGCGGATGATCTCCTGTTCTGAAAGATGCGCCATGTCGATTGTTTAAAACAATAAGCCGCAAAAATAATTGTAGTTGACAGATTGAAGGTGATTCGGCAATATATATCTCAAAGAGTTTAAGGATGTCGTTAATTACCGCTTCCAGGCACAAAGGCAAATTGATTACCAGCCCATTATGGAATTTTAAATTAAAGAACCGATAGTTATTAGTAACGCCCTTAATTTTCAGACCTTAGCCCCTATGTCAGTTCATGAAGGTACTTATGCGGAGATTTTGTTGCCACTGGCACTGGAAAACTCCTATACTTATCTGATTCCACCGGATCTGGTGGACCTTGCTGTCTTTGGCAAGCGGGTGGAAGTCCAGTTTGGGAGCAGGAAGCGATATGCAGGTCTGATTGTCAAAATGGGGGTCAGAAAGCCCGAATACAGAACCAAGGAAATCATCAGCATCCTTGATCCTGAACCTGTTATCATTCCGTCTCAATACCGGATTTGGCAATGGATGGCAGGCTATTATTGCTGCACCATGGGGGAGGTGATGAAGGCAGCCCTGCCCGGAGCATTGTTACTCTCCAGTGAGACGATCATCCGGGCAATGCCGTCCAATGAGGATGATATCCTTCAACTAGGCGAGCCTTTATATTCACTTTTCAGGATCATTCAGCCACGGACATCCATTACCCTGGAAGATCTCCAGAAGACCAGCGGCCTTAAGGCGCTCTATCCACACATCGTCAAGTTGTATCAACTAGGAATGATCCTGGTGGTGGAGGAATTGGCTGAGAAATACATCCCTAAAAAGATAAAACTTGTCGGACTGAGTGATCAATACAGGTCTGAAACGGGTCTTCAAGCTGCATTTGACCAGGTGCTTAAATCTGAAAAACAGACTAATCTATTGCTTGGATACCTCGCTATTGCAGGCAAGGATCTTCCGGCCATTGACCCGAAACTGATTTTGGCAAGAGCGGAAGTGGGGAAAAGCGTGCTACAGTCCCTCATGGAAAAAGGCATCTTTCAGGAAATCATCAGGGAGGTCAACCGCATGGACCGTTATGGAAAAGAGGTAGAAGTGACAACAGCATCCTTGACTTCAATTCAGACATCCGCGCTCAAGAGCATACAGGACCATTGGAAAGAGAAAGAGGTCGTCTTGCTGCATGGTGTGACTGGCAGTGGCAAAACCATCATATATACTGAAATCATCCAGGAGGTGATCAACGATGGTGGGCAGGTGCTTTACCTCGTGCCTGAGATCGGAATGAGTGTCCAATTGCTGAGCCGGTTTAAACAAATCTTTGGTTCAAAGATTACCGTCTCGCATTCCAGGTTAAATGAAAATGAGCGGGTAGATGTATGGAACCAGGTCATGAAAGGCATTCCGGTAGTAGCCGGTGTACGATCAAGCATATTCCTTCCCTTTCAAAACCTGAAGCTCATCATCGTCGATGAAGAGCATGATAGTAGTTACAAGCAGCAGGACCCTAATCCCCGCTATCATGCGCGGGATATGGCCATTGTACTCGGGAAAGAATTAAAGGCCAAAGTTTTGCTTGGGTCCGCTACTCCTTCGATTGAATCGTATTATCAATCAGAATCCGGAAAATACGGCCGGGTGGAATTAAATGAGCGATACCAGGGGCTGGAACTTCCAAAAGTAAAACTGATCGATCGGAGGAAAGACAAGTCAGCTGCCGGATCGATGTATAGCCACTCGCTGATTGAAGAGATCAAATCAACACTTGCCAACAAAAAGCAAGTGATCATTTTTAAAAACCGGCGCGGATATGCACCCGTCCTGAAATGCGGAGTCTGTGAATGGGTCGCTGAGTGTAATCAGTGCGATGTTGCATTGACGTATCACAAGGCAAGAAATGTATTAGTATGTCATCTCTGCGGGACCACCAGGGGAATTGTAAATCTTTGTCCGGCATGTGGATCACCGAGATTGGTGCTGGAAGGATATGGAACGGAGAAAATAGAAGAT
>DATHZY010000439.1:0-5835 GCA_035458325.1 Saprospiraceae bacterium
GATCTGAATAAAATAAAGGGCTCACGGCCCCAAACCGCAAATATAGTGAAGTGTACAGAGTGAAGAGTGAAAAGTGAAGAGTGAAAAGTGAAAAGTTGACCCCTAAATCCCCTAAAGGGGACCTTTTTCGTTTTAAAAAAATCAACGTTGGGCTTAGGTTGACCTAAGCGGTTGCTGAGCTGTCGCACATGGATGCGGGTAAGCAGGTCGAAGCATCCGCGTACGATAAATCAAAGAAAACATGTTCAATGGTTTTTTTTGTGCAGCCGTTTATAACGGCAGGGTATCAAACTCTTTCTACAGGACCATTTTTCACTCTTCACTTTTCATTCTTCACTTTTCACTTTGTACAGCCGCCTTTACACCGTCCATACAAATTAAGATCATGATACAGCACCTTGAAATCCAGTAAATCCCCCATCGTGGTCTTGATCTGCTGGATACGCGGATCACAAAACTCAATCACTTTGCCACAATCCACACAGATGAGATGGTCATGCTGCTTAAAACCATACGACTTTTCATACTGCGTCAGGTTCTTTCCAAACTGGTGCTTGGTGATGAGATCACAACTGACCAGGAGTTCGAGGGTATTGTATACGGTAGCCCGGCTGACCCGATAGTTGGAGTTCTTCATGTGGATATACAGTGCCTCTGCATCAAAATGATCTGAGCGACTGTAGATTTCTTCAAGTATGGCATACCGTTCAGGGGTGCGACGGAGATGGTTTGCTTCAAGGTGTGCGGAGAAGATTTCTTTCACTTCTTCAAATGATGCCCTGCCGGCAATAGGAATCTTAGATGTAAGAGGACTCATTGAATCAGTTTTCACGATAAACAGATGAAATGCCTTGTAAATTCTTTAAGGAACGGATGACCATGTTCAATTGGTTTTTATTGCTGACCACTAACGATACCTTGCCTTCAAAATAACCTTCTTTGCCTTCAATACTCAACGAACGGATATTGATGCCCAGTCCGGAACTTATTTTATTGGTTACTCTTTCGATGACCCCCGGACCGCTATCGACTCCGGTTATTTTCAGATTGACTACCGATTGCACATTACCGGATGTCACCCATTCTGCTTTCTGCACGCGGTAACCATAACTGGCCATGAGGTGCGTGGCGTTAGGACAATTGATCCTGTGGATTTTTACACCGGCATTGGATGTCACGTAGGCAAAAATATCATCGCCGATGACGGGATTGCAACAAGTGGCCAATGCATATTTATACTGTTCGGCATCTTCTCCGCCAATGCTGATCCGGGGTTGAACAAGATCCTTGCCAAGCGCAGGGGAAGTCGATGGTTCTGTGTCCGTAACACCTGATCGCGGTGGTTGTTTAGTAGGGATGACTACCTTGCCACCTTCTATTTCAAGTTCTTTTAAATGGACAAGATCAAAGTGTTCGATGGCAATGTCGTAGTACAAATCGAGCCTGGAGTTATAGCCGAAGTGCTTAGCGATCATGTCCACATTTTCTTCCAGGTCCAGTTTCATGCCCTTCAGCTTACGCTCGAGTTTTTCCATGCCATCTTCAGACTGTTTCTTCTTCGAGTCTTTGAGGGCCGTACGGATTTTGGCACGTGCTTTACCGGTCACGGTCATGCGCAACCATTCCTCGTTGGGTTTCTGGTTGCGGTTGGTGATGATCTCTACCTGGTCACCATTCTGAAGCTTGTACCCCATAGGTACCAGCTTATTGTTGATCTTGATCGCACTCGAATGATATCCGATGTCAGTATGGATGGCAAAGGCGAAGTCGAGTGCAGTGGCACCTTTAGGCATGACTTTGAGATCACCCTTTGGCGTAAAGACATACAGTTCTTCTGCATAAAGATTCGTGCGGAAGTCACTGAGGAATTCAAGCGCATCCTTATGCGTATCATCCAGCATGTCGCGGATGTTGTCCAGCCAGTTTTCGTAGATATACTGCTGTGTGTTGACATTCTTATATTTCCAGTGCGCGGCAAATCCCCGTTCCGCGATTTCATCCATGCGCTCTGTCCTGATCTGGATTTCCACAAAGCGACCTTTGGGTCCGATCACGGTCGTATGTAGTGATTCGTATCCGTTTGATTTGGGTGTCGTGATCCAATCCTTCAACCTTTCGGGGATAGGTTGATGTGTTTCGGTCAGAATGCTATACACTAGCCAGCAAGCGGATTTTTCTTTTTCCGGTGGTACGTTGAGGATGATCCTGATCGCAAACAGGTCATAGATCTCTTCAAAAGGGACTTGTTTCTTTTTGAGCTTATTGTAGATCGATGCAATGGACTTTGGCCTCCCTACGATACGGTAATCAAAGCCAAGTTCATCCAGTTTTTCCTTGAGCGGTTTGATAAACTCCCTGATATACCGCTTTCGCTGGAGATCACCTTCGGTCAATTTCTGTTCAATCTCCTCGTACGTCTCTGGTTCCTGTATCCGCAGGATAATATCCTGCAGCTCTGATTTTATGTTGTAGAGACCCAGCCGGTGAGCAAGTGGGGCATAGATGTAATCGGTTTCAGCAGCGATACTCAGTTGCTTGTGCTTCGGCATCGGGGCGATCGTCCGCATATTGTGCAACCTGTCCGCAATCTTGATCAGCACCACCCTCACATCTTCAACAAGAGTGGACAGTACTTTTTTGAAATTTTCAGCCTGTTCGGAAGGCACATTATACAGTCCGTCCAGTTTGGTTAGACCATCAACGATATGCCCGATCTTATCGCCGAATTCTCTCTTAATGTCCTCCATTGTGACATCGGTATCTTCAACGACGTCATGCAGCAAAGCACAGACGGCTGCAGTAGGGCCGAGGCCGATCTCCACAACACATATCCGGGCCACTTCAATAGGATGGAAAAAGTAGGGTTCCCCGCTTTTGCGCCGCTGTTTTGCATGGGCTTCCAGGCCTAGGTCAAACGCCTTTTTAAGATTTTTCTTGTCGGTTTCGTCGAGCGGGGCTGGCAAAGCCTTCATCAACCTTCTAAACTCGCGTTGAAGGGCCAGTTGTTCAATTTCGGTAAGGCCTGAAGCTATATGAGGCATATGTCCACAAGGTAGTAACAAAAGTATGCCAAGTTAGTTAATGGATCGTCAAGGGAAAAAGGAGGTGAAGAATAGATTGCAGGGTTCATTTTTCATTTAATATTTCCCTACATTTGCAGCCATTTTGAATTGAGCGGGTGTGGCGAAATTGGTAGACGCGCTAGACTTAGGATCTAGTGCTGCAAGGCTTGGGGGTTCGAGTCCCTCCACCCGCACTCTTTTCAAAAAGGATGAATTTTCCTTCTTCAGGCAATCCCGCATTTGGGTGGGTTGCCTTGATTCCCAGGCAGATACGCAAAAATGAAGGCTGCCATTCGTCTTTACTTCACCAACTACGCATTCTTTTTTAAACAGGATATAGCAGGATGAAAATTGATTTTAAACGCTTGGATGACCTCAATGCAAGGATGACCCTTGTGATTGAGTATGCCGATTATGGTCCCAAACTGGACGAGAATATCAAGAAATACAGCAAGAAAGTTGCTATCAAGGGCTTCAGGTCAGGAAAGACACCTAAGAGTGTACTGACCAAGATGTACGGTAAAGGTATGCTGGAGGAGACCGTCAACGGCCTGCTCAATGAGAAACTGTTTGGCTACCTCGACGATGAGAAGATCGGGTTCTTTGGATCACCGATGATGGCCGATGATGCCGAACCCATCGATTTCGATGCTAAATCCAAATCAGATTATACGTTTGTCTTTGATCTGGGCCTCAAACCTGTCTTTGAACTTCAGTATCAACTGGATAAGCCATTGGATGTGATCATCCCTACCGTCGATCAAGCTGCTCTTGATGAGGAAATCATACGCTACAGGCGCGTTTTCGGCCAGGAAGTACCCGTCACCGGAGGTGCTGTAGAGGTTCATGACCGCGTCGGAGTGAGTCTCTCCCGGATCAGCGAAGACGGAAGTGTTGAGAATAATGTAGAAGAGACCGTCGTCGATCTCGAACGCATCCAGGGAGAGGCAAAAACACAGCTCCTGGGCCTGAAGGAAGGAGCAACCCTTGACGTCGATCTTGAAAAATTCCTGGGCTACGAGCGGGGTGTGATTTTGAAAAACACACTTCATCTGGACGAAGACCCGGCTCCCGGAGCTCCCCTCAATTACAAGCTGACCATTACCTCTATCCAGAGGCCACAGCATACAGAGCTTACAGGTGAGCAACTCACAAAGTTCACCGGCAAGGAAATGCAGGATGAAGCTGAATTCCGCGCCTTCCTCGAGAAGAGAGAAACGGAGAACCTGGAGACCCAGGCCACGGATATGAAGAAGATGGTGATCAGGCAGGCTTTGCTGAACGCCAATCCATTTGAGATTCCAGAGGCATTCCTGTTTAAGTGGGTCAACCAGCAACGTGAAAAGCAGATTGAAGCCGGATCGCGCGAAGCAAGGCACCTCTTCCGCGATGCGAAGTGGTCCTTACTGCTCACCAGGATATCCGAACAAGAAGCACTCGAAGTGACAGAAAAGGATATACAGCGCCAGGTGACCAACTGGATCGTCCAGAATGTCAACTACATGCAGACTGATATCAAGAAACTCATGGACCAGCTATATGCCAATGAGTATTTTATGAGTTCCATGAAGGAGAATGCCCTCGAGGACGTTGTTTTCAGGCAGATTCTTCCAAAATACACGTTTGTGGAGAAAGAAGTATCTATGGATGAGTTTGAAAAGGCGTTCCATGATCTCCACCACGTATTATTTGATCACGGAGATCACGATCATCATCATGAACATGACCATGGGCACGAACATTCTCACGATCACCATGAACATTCGCATGGGTAATACCATTAATTTAGTGCATTAAACCAATAACCTCTTTAGAAACATGAGCAATCCAAACGAGTTTTATAAATACGCTACTAAGCATGCGGGAATATCCAGTGCTGATCTGGAGCGGTATATGCGTACATCAGTACCTGATATTCATGGTTTTACACCCCAGGTCATCGAGGAGCGCCAGATGAATGTCGTCGGCATGGATGTATTCTCCAGGCTGATGATGGACAGGATTATCTTCCTGGGTGTACCGGTCAACGACTATGTAGCCAATGTGATCCAGGCCCAGCTCCTCTTCCTCGAATCGACTGACAATAAGCGCGATATCCAGATGTTTGTCAACAGTCCGGGCGGATCAGTGATTTCAGGCCTTGGCATCTATGATACCATGCAATACGTTTCTCCGGAGATAGGTACGATATGCACAGGACTTGCCGCTTCGATGGGTGCAGTGCTGCTTTGTGCTGGCACTAAGGGCAAACGTACATGTCTGCCACATAGCCGCGTGATGATCCATCAGCCAAGCGGCGGTATGCAAGGTCAGTTTTCAGATATGGAAATTTCCTACAACCTGATCAAGAGCATGCGAAATGAACTGTATAATATCATGGCCAAGCATACAGGCAAGACATTTGAGGAGATCGAAAAGGATTCAGATCGCGACAACTGGATGACGGCTACAGAGGCCAAGGAATATGGCCTGGTGGATGAAGTGCTGACCAGGAGTAAGTAAGTTTTTTATTGATATTGCATAAATGCCGGTGTTATGAAGACGAGTGATGACCAGTTTGGCTGTTCTTTCTGTGGAAGGGATAAAAAGGAAGCATTGATCCTGATCGCAGGGATTGAAGGCCACATCTGTGAGCTGTGTGTCGAGCAGGCTTATGACATCGTCAAGCAGGAATTGTACGAGCAGGAAGGCAAGTCCAAGAAGAAGGATGATGGCTTTGATGTGCCGGAGCATATCACGCCTCACCAGATTAAAAAATACCTCGATCAATATG
>DATHZY010000440.1:0-4782 GCA_035458325.1 Saprospiraceae bacterium
CACTTTTTTACCAGTAGTCTTTCTGTAGAGTTGGAGTAAAGTCGACTTGCCGGTGCCTGCTTTTCCTGTAATAAAGAAATGATCTTTCTGGAGCTCCAGTTGCTGTAGGATATCCTGGAATGCTTTGTCCAGTAGCAAGGGCTCTTTCATGTTTTCTCCTTCACCAGCAATACGTATACTGGAAAGTGATCACTGTAACCTCCTGCATAGACTCCATTGGTAAACGTACGTTGCGGATAGCCTTTGAAGTTCCCTGATTTTTGCGTCAGGTAGGGAGGATTAAACACAGCGGCCTTGTAGTATCTGAAACCCGTCGGTGAAGTAGCAAGGTCACTGCTGAGGATGATTTGATCAAACAAGCTCCATGCATCCTTGTAGGCCGTAGTCCCCAGTCCTTTTTTATAGAATGCTTCGAACGGATTATACATTTCGTCTTCCCCAAGACCTTCGGTGGACTTTTGAGCCCGAAGATATTTTCGCACACTTTCATTGACAGGATCATCATTGAGGTCACCCATGACAATGGATTTAGTAACCTGGTGATGCGCAGCCATGCTGTCGAGGAAAAATCGGTTGTAGGCCGCTGCCGCATTTCGCAGATGGGCTGTTGTCTGCTCTCCTCCGCGACGCGATGGCCAATGGTTTACACTGACGAGGATTGGCTCTCCGTTAAGTGTGCCTGTGGCCAATAAGATGTCCCGGGAATATTTTATACTATCATCCGGTTCTGAGGTGGGCAGTGGATAAAAGAAAACATTTGAGGGACTAAAATATCTGGGCTGGTAGAGCAGGGCAACATCTACCCCCCTTCCATCTTTTGAATCCTGATGGATAATCTGGTAGCCACGTCGGGCGATAGCAGGTTGTTTTACCAGATCTTCAAGGACAGAAATATTTTCGATCTCACTGACTCCAAGCAGGGCTGGTCCATCCGGCGTGAATTCAATTCCGATCTCACTGATCACTTTAGCGAGCCGCTGCTGCTTGTCCCAATATACTTTGGAATTGTAAAGGTTAGATCCCTTCGGTGTAAACTCCAGGTCATCCGTATCAGGGCTATCGAGTGTATCAAAGAGATTCTCAAGGTTGTAAAACGCAATACATGCGACGGTAAACTCCTTTTGGCAAAAAGCAGTCGACCATATACCCCAAACCAGCAGCAGACTGATGAAATATCTCATATGGCGAAGATTGGGTAAAATTTTGATTTATACATTAAAAACAAGATCCACCCTCCTGAATTGGTTTAATGGAAATGGTTACTTTTGGCGTCATGTTAAAAAACCACCTGCTTTGCCTGCTATTGCTGTGTACCATTGGTACAGCATATACCCAGGTGAACGTCTCCGGCATATTACTGGATGATATTACACAACTACCCCTGGCCGGTGTTAAGATATATACTACACTTCCTGCCGAAACAATGTCCGATGCCTCCGGACGATTTACAATTCAACACACAGCAAATCAGGACATACTCCTGCGCCTTGACTATAACGGAGAAACGACTGAATATCATACCACCATTACTAATGTTACAGACGCTGATCTTGGGAATATCCTGGTGGACTTAAGACCTTCCCAAATACATGAACGCGAACTACCCACTATATCACTGGAAGAAAGTGATGATCAATCGGATGCCAATATTTCTGGTTTACTACAATCCGGGGATGACTTGTTTGGTAATATGACCGAATACACCTTCAGCCCGGCTCGTTTCAGGCGTCGCGGTCTGGAAGCACAGTATAGTGATGCCTATCTCAATTATCTGCCCGTCAACGACCTCGAGACCGGAGGCATTTTCTGGAATAGCTGGGGTGGCCTCAATGATGTCATGAGGCAGGACGATGAAGTGCTGGGAGCTGAAATGGCTGAATGGGGCTTCGGGGGAATCAGCAGCACCTTTAATACAGATATGAGGGCGTCTTCGCAATGGAAGCAATCGAAGATCAGTTATGCCTTGACCAACCGTAACTATCGCAACAGAATTATGGCTACCTGGTCAACTGGATTGTTGCCATCTGGTTGGGCTATAAGCCTTTCAGGTTCACGCCGGTGGGCGCAGGAAGGATTTATAGAAGGTACCTACTATGATGCCTGGTCCTATTTTGCCTCCATTGATAAGCGATTTAATGAGCATCATTCACTCAATTTTGTTTTTCTCGGCGCACCCTACAACCGTGGCGGAAGCAGTACATCGGTACAGGAGACTTATGATATTTCTGAAGATAATTATTACAACTCTTTTTGGGGATATCAGCAAGGTGAAAAACGAAGTGCCAGGACATATTCAGGCCACCAGCCTATCATGATGCTACGCCATGATTTCCACATCAATGATAAATTCAATCTAACAACCGCAGTAGGATACCAGACAGGCAAGAGTACAATAGGAGCGCTGGATTGGCTGTATGCTAATGACCCCCGGCCTGACTATTACAGGAGATTACCCAGCTACGTAGACGATCCTGCCCTTGCGGCGCAAATGACATCCGTCCTGATGGAAAACGAGGAGTTGATGCAGGTGCAATGGAACAAGCTGTACGAAGTCAATCTCAATAGTGACTATACGATTGAAGATGCAAATGGGATAGTAGGTAATACCGTCAAGGGTGCGCTTTCAAAATATATCATGGAAGATCGTATCGGAGATATGCAAAAGGCAACAGGTAACATTGTATTGCAATATCAGGTTTCAAGCCAAAGCCAGCTAAGTGTTGGTGCCAATGTCATCATCCAGGATACCAGGAATTATAAGGAAGTCGGTGACTTGTTAGGCGGTGAGTTTTATGTAGACTGGGATAAATTTGCTGAGCAGGATTTTCCGGGCAATGATGATGCGCTTCAAAATGACTTACTCCATCCCAACAGGATCCTGTATGAAGATGATGTATTCGGCTATGATTACTATGCCAGGATCCGTCAGCAGACAGCATGGGCTTCATACAGCCTAAATACATCTAAGTGGGAATTTGCCCTCTCAGGGGCGATCAAGAATCATGTATACTGGCGTGATGGACAAACACAGAATGGAAAGTTTCCTGACAACTCTTATGGTGCAAGTGAAAAGAATAATTTCTTATTGCCTTCAGGTAAGGGACTCATTCGATACAAAGTCGATGGCCGTAACTACATCACCCTTTCCGGCGCACTCTCCGAGATGGCCCCAACTTTTCGGAATGCATATGTGTCTCCTCGTACCAGGGACAATGTGGTAGATGGTCTGGAAAAAGAAATTCTCAATCTGGCAGAAATCCGGTATGATCTCAATTCACCCTACCTGAAGATTTCACTCTCAGGATACTACGTCAGCAGTAAAAATGGAATTGAATCCACCAGCTTTTACCATGATGACCTGAGGACCTTTGTCAATTTCAGCCTCACAGAAATCAACAAGGAATCAACAGGTATTGAAGCCGCCATTGAGTACAAGCTTACCCCGGGCCTGACGCTGCAAGGTGCAGCTACGATTGGGCAGTATATCTATACATCAAGGCCTAATGCAACCGTAACGCAGGACAATGATGGCTCGGTACTCCTTGAAGACATTACGGTATATGCTCAAAACCTCTATGTGTCAGGTACGCCGCAGAGTGCCTATACCGGTGGCGTGTCTTATCAATCCAAGAAATTCTGGTCCTTGTATCTGAATGTCAACCTCTTTCAGGAAAGCTGGATCGATTTTAATCCATTGCGACGCACTATCCAGGCAGTGGATAATGTAGAATATCAAAGTGACCTGTGGAATGAAATCCTCAGCCAGGAGAAAGTAGATCCAGCCTGGACAGTTGACATTTCATTCTATAAATCATGGAAAGTCAACTGGCCAAAATCAGAAACCATCTTTGGCCTGAATATCGGTATCACCAACCTGCTCAATAATCAAGACTATATTGATGGAGGCTACGAACAATACAGATTTGATTACGCCAAAAAGGACGTCAGTACTTTCCCATCTAAATATTCCTACATGCAAGGCTTGAATTATTTTGTGCAAGGAAGTATGAAGTTTTAGTGAGTGGTGAATTGTGAATTGTGAGTAGTGAATTGTGAGAAACGAAAAACTCTGACAGCCGATAGCTGATAGCCTTTAAGGCAGCAGATAGCTGACAGTTCAAAAAAACAAATATGAAATCATTATTCCGTCATTCTTTTATAGCCAACATCACTGCGATGCTGTTCATTCCAATGGCCTGTGTGGATCTCGAGTTTGATGAACCACCAGCAGGGGGTGAAGACCCCAATCTGCCGGTCAATATCACGATTGCCGAACTGAAGTCAAGGCATACCCTTGAGCAGTATGAAGAAATAACAGATGATGTTACTTTTCAGGGCCTCGTGATTTCAAATGACGCAGCCGGCAATTTCTTCAAGCAGTTGGTGATTCAGGATGCAACAGCAGGTATTGAAATGCGGATTGAGATGACGGATCTTAACAATCTATATCCCGTAGGTAGGAAGGTCTATGTAAAAGCAAAAGGCCTTTGGCTCGGCGATTATAATGGCCTTGTGCAGCTAGGTGCAGGCGTAGGAACAGATGATCAGGGTGATCCGGAACTCATACGGATACCTGAATCACTGATCGATCAGTATATCGTTCCGGCAACGTATGGAAATGCAGTTACACCTAAAGTTTTAACGATTGGTGATCTGACATTTAATGGTCAGGATTCATTGGTCAGTACGCTTGTCCGATTTGATGGCATGCAGTTTATTGCTGCGGATGCCGGCGAGGTGTATGCCGTCTTTCAGGTGAATACTAACAGGGAATTAGAAGAT
>DATHZY010000441.1:0-5386 GCA_035458325.1 Saprospiraceae bacterium
GGTTCAGTGCCTCCTGATGGTGTCGCGGTAGCACTTCCATTTGGATCGCATGTGGAGTTTCCGTTCTGGCCGGTCACAGTGACATCCAGGGGAAGCTCAAGGGAAAGTCTGTAAACAGTTCCTTCAGATGGTGTGCCTTCAATGGTGACATCAGACATCGATAATTCAGGGGCACTGATAGAGCCTGTAAAGAAATGAGCATTTACAAATTCATCGGTGCTAAAGTCGGCATCCGTCGTACCCAGGTAGAGCCCAAAGCTCCCGTAGAATAGGGCCGGATCATTGATGAAGTTTTCTCCAAACCGAAACTCAATTGTATTGGTGCCTTCATAGAGCCATAATTGAAAATTGATAAACATGTCCTGCGAATTGCCTTCAAACAACTCTTCATACGAACCTGCATTTTTCCACTCTATCTTGAGGATTCGGCTTCCAGTCGCACCTTCCACTTTATAACTCAGGGGTGAGGCAGATACACCTGCCAGTTCACCGCGATCCACCAGGTCCATTTCAAATGGAAAGACCGCGGTACCAATGTCAGGATCTTCAGTCGTGGAGGCCAGCAACGAACCGGAGCCCTGGAACTGAAGGAAGGTAATAGGATGTCCGTTGAGTTCAAAAGGGAACCCGATCGGGACGACGTACTCCGGATCATCCCATATTTCTCCATTGTTGATGGAGGTTGTTCCGGTCAGATCTGAGTAGGAATCGGAAAGGGTGGTCAGGGTATATAGAAAGGCCCCGGATGACCTGCTACCACCACTATTGCTTTTCGCAAAGAAAGACTTGTGGGTCTTGTGGGGTGATTGTGCTGTTCCGTGCAGGACGAAAAGGCAGCAAGAAAGAAAGAGTAAAAGTCCTTTGTTCATACGTTTGAGTTATTATGGTTTTAAAAGATTTATTTCCTGCAGCAGATTGACTACTGTAAGCCATTCAATAAATACCAGGCACGACCATTGGATGAAATCCGGTGGTGCTTGCGTTGAAAACAATTTCCAGAGGTTGGCTTATCCGCTGAAAGATACTCAAACTGTTACTTGAAAGAAATGGCAAACAGGGAATTAAGGAATAATTATGAAAAAAGCGAATCACCGGCATTTGGAGGTTAGCCGGTGATCCGCTTTTGGACTGTTGATATGTCTGAAAATGGTCCTGTTCTGGACCGGGTTCCAGGGATTTTTTCTTAAATAATAACCTGTAGTCGGGTAAAGGCCTGTACTGAGATTTATCTATTCAGGACATCGTCCTTGACCTTGAGCGCTACCAAAACCACTTCATCAATCAGCGGCTGTGGTACCTGTAATTCTTTCAGGGTCGATACAAGGTGTTCAGCAACGGCATTAAAATGTTCGTCCGTGAGGTGCATATGCTGGTGTGCCTCTCTCATGGCCAACCCGGGATAGGGAAACGGAGCACCGAAAGCAAAAGCGAGAAAGGCTTTCATTTTGCCGGATTGCTTGATCATGTCGATATGAAAAAAGAAATGGTTGATCCGGTCATCCATCATGACCTTGCTGTAGAAAATATCTACGGCCGCTTCGACGGCATTCATTCCCCCGATGCGGGTGAAAAGTGTTTCTGTTGCTGTTGTTTCCATGTTGAGTTAGGTTTATAAGTTGATTGGTTGATTAGTTGATTTATTGAAATGTTGATTTATTGAAATGTTGAAATGTAGAAATGTTGAAATGTTGATGGGTTGATTAGTTGATGGGTTGATATGTTGATGGGTTGGTATGTTTGTAGACGAGGTTTACGCTGCGCTTTACTCTGCTCACTTCTGCCCTATGCCCTCTGCTCTATGCTATTTATTGTCTTGCATCAATTCCTCTACCTGCGCTTCAAGTTTCTCCAGTCGGTCCTGTTGCTCCTGGATCCCCTTGATGCCAATGACAGTCAACTGATCATAGCAAACACCATATTGATCATTGGAATAGCTGACAACTTCCGGAAAAATAGATTCCGCCTCCTGGGCAATCACACCGATATCCATACGTGAATTCGGATCGTGTTTAAAACTGTAGGTATAGAGTTTTAGCTGGTTGATTTTATCCATCATCGGACGCATGGGTTGGATATTTTCTTTCAGCCGGCGATCAGATACGGCTACCCAATCACCTCCGTTGTCATACGAGAAGTAAGCCAGGAGTATAGCATTCTTAAAGAAATTGACGACGCCTGTGGTAGTCGGAGCAATCCACCAGGTATCCGCGTCGCGTTGGAGCCCGAGACCAAATTCAGTTGTCTTGATACTCAGCAATCCAGTGGGATTCGAGGTGCCGATACCGACTAAGCCTCCGCTCGGATTGATATACGTTTCTTCATTGGAATTGTGATTTATATGCAAAGGGGTCTCCGTGTCAATTTCATTTCCGTCAAGGTAGAGGGTGTGTGATGAGGGGGACGTTATCATCACCGGTGCTTCATTGCCATTGTTTTCGGTTACGCTCTTCAGCCTGAGGGTGGCATCTGATGAACTTGAGGACGGACCGAAGAGCATCAGGTCATCTCCCGTCAGCCAATCGCTTGCACTGGCTCCTATAAACCAGGCATTGAGGCCGTCCTCCGGATTCCTCAATTGAACCTGGAAGGATGATCCATTGACATTCATGCGTTCATGAAGTCCTGCATTACCGATACTGACATCCCCACCTCCTTCACCCATGAACACATTGCCATCTCCAAACCATGTATTGCCACCCCCTGTTTGCAGGTACAGGGTCGCCGGAGCTCCATTGAGCCTTGCCATGATTTCATTCTGGTCCATGATGAGGTTGCTACCGGTTTTGCTACCCAGCATGAGATAGCCATCCAGCGTACCGGAGGCATCTTCTCCGCCATCAATATGTAATCTTGTCAATGGAGCCGTCGTTCCGATGCCTGTAAAGCCATTCGTGTTGATGCGCATCATTTCGTCTCCATTGGTGGCGAAATTGTCGGTGCCGGTATAGAATTTAAGGATACCGCCATGATTTTCAATTTTCCAATCCCTCGCGGCTGAAAATTCATCGCCCCTGATCAGCTCCAATCCGACCCTTGCTCCCGCGGCAGTAGAAGAATGGATGCGCATATATTCGGTTACATTTCCACTGATTTCCAAAGGCCTGACAGGGGTTGTGGTATTGATGCCGACACGTTGCTGGCTGTAGGTGAAAGAAATCATTCCGAATAGCAGGATGACTTGTATACTCACTTTTTTCTGCATGATGTTTTTGTGTTTTATTTTTTACAAATAGTTTGCCCGCTCAAACGCATGGAAAGACATGGTTTTATTTTTCTTTAGCCGCGAGTAATGCAAGGATTTCCTTTTCCAGGATATCAATTTCTTCCTGTTGCTCCTGGAGGGCCTTGAGGATGTACACGGAGAGTTTGGAGTAAGCCACGGTGTATTGACCATCAGTACCTCTGACGAGTTCCGGAAAGGGTCCTGCGATCTCCTGCGCAATGACTCCTGTTTGCATTCGATGGGAGGGATCATGCCTGTAGGCATAAGAATAGGTGTCCAGTTTGTTGATCTTATCCATGACATCCGGCATGTCAAAAATATTTTCCTTGAGTCTCCGGTCTGAAATAGTGACCCATTGCCCACTGGCACCATTGACATTTGCCAGTGTCCATCCGCCCTTGATAAAGCCGAGGTAATTATAGGCAGGTACCGGATTGATATCCCAGGCCGCGCTGCCTCTTTGGAGACGGATTGCATATTCATCCTCCTGGGTGGTGACATGCAACGTTGTGGAGGGATTGGTATTACCCATACCTACTCGTCCTCCGGAAGGATTGATATATGTTTCTTGATCTGAGTTGTGATTGATATACAGAGGCTCAGATTTGGTATCTATTTCATTACCATCCAGCAACATGATTTGGGTAGCACTCGACCTCAGCATGACAGGTGCCACTGCGCCACCATTCTCAGTGACATTGAGCATCCGCAATACCGCATCATCAGACGACGGTGACGGACTAAATAAAAGCTGGTTGTCACCGGCAATCCAGGACGTATTACTCGCTCCGATATACCAGTCATTAAGTCCTCCGCTTGTATTGCGCAAAGCGATCTGGAAACCTTCATCTTCAATGGTCAGCCTGGATGTAGGAGCAGACAAGCCGATACCCAGGTTGCCTGTTGTCCCGCCGATGTAAGTGTTTCCTCCACCATCACCAATATGTGTGTCGCCACCGTGGGATTGCAGCGAAAGGTGATAGGCACTTCCGTTATTCCTGCTGAGTATTTCATTCTGGTCCATCACTATGTTGGCACCTGCTTTCGTTCCGATCAACAGATGACCATCGCCGGTATTGGAAGCTTCCTGGCCACCTTCGATATGAACCCGTGAAGTGGGAGTTGTTGTGCCGATGCCAACATCACCGGAAGCATTGATGCGCCAAAGTTCATTCCCTTCGGTGGCGAAATCATCAGTGCCTGTCATGATCTTGAAGACACCGACATCATTGGCGATTTTGTAATCACGTCCTGTTGAAGCCGGAGGTCCTGTCAGGAGTTCCAGATTTGACTCAGAACCTATCGTGGCAGTAGTCTGGACGCGGACATGTTGATTCAGCGCGCCATAGATTTCAAGGCTTCGGACAGGCACATTGGTATTGATACCTACATTCTGGGCCTGGGACATCCAGGGAATGCAGGTGACCAGGGCAAGGCATAATTGGCGATGTGAAAAGTTCATTTTCTATCGTGTTTAGTTGATGTGATGGTAAGGAAGGAAAGGATTGGTTAATAGGATTTTATGACGGAGGCTTGTTGGGTGGCATCTTGCATTTCAGGTTGCAGGGAACGAATGCGCAGTAACCTTACTTTTTCTCTTAATGCATCGATCTTTTCCTGCTGTTCCTGTATGGCTTTGATTCCGATTACGGCTAACTGGGAGTAAGCGACACCATATTGACCTTCATTCTCAAATACCAACTCAGGAAAAAGGGATTGTGCTTCCTGTGCAATGATACCCACCATGCGGGTATGCGTAGAATCATGCTTGAAGGAATAGGTATAGGTATTGAGTTGCTTGACTTTTTCAAGGACATCTTGCAGAGGATGAATCATCTCCTTAGCGGTGCGATCTGAAATGTGTGTCCATTGGCCTGTAACTCCATCTACCCGTGCATAGGAGCCGTTTATTTCTGGCCAGAAAATGCCCAGATCATGATCCCCTGAGTTTATGGGATTGAAGTTCCACCTGGCGTTACCTGCCTGCAAGGTCAGGACGTCGCCGCCTGAGGAATTGACATGCAGCATGGCCTGGGGATTGGTAGTGCCTATACCAACCCGACCTCCGGATGGATTGATGTAGGTGTCTTCATCTGTGTTATAGTTTATGTACAACGGCGTGCCCCGTGTATCAATCTCATTGCCATCCAGCAGCAGGGTATG
>DATHZY010000442.1:0-2149 GCA_035458325.1 Saprospiraceae bacterium
GTTTTCTGAATACAAGCCATGGAAAGGACCTATTCCGGGAAGAAATAATGGGGTGCTTCTTGCAAAACAGAATGGCACTGCCACAGGGTACTCGCTCGATAAATTGCAGGATCGTGGATCTTTCTTCATTGATCCGGGTGAAGAGGTTTATGCCGGGCAGATCATTGGCGAACATATCAAGCCAGGTGACCTGGTTGTACAGATCATTGAAGGTAAAAAACTCACTAACATGCGCGCAAGTGGTACTGATGGAGCTGCAAACATTGCTCCTAAGATCCAATTGACCCTTGAAGAGTGTATGGAGTATATCCAGTTTGACGAGTGCATAGAGGTAACGCCGAATTTCATCAGGATGCGTAAGACCGTGCTGAATGAAGAAGACCGGAAGAAGTTGTCGAAGTCAATGAAGATGGAAGCGTAAGCTATCATTCAAATTATAACAGGCAGCAGGAATCACCTGCTGCCTTTTTTATAATGTGTCTGCCTCTTAGAACTGAAAACCTAACCTGAACGAAAGACGGTTCATCAGGTATTTGTTTTGTACAGCTATTCTCTCCGTGGTAATACCTGTCCAGGTATAATCGCTATATGATTCTTCTATCGTTTTGTAGCTATAACTGAGAGAGACATTAATTCCAATGCGTTTGTTTGTCAAAAATGCGATGCCCAGCCCACCTTCTGCATATATACCATTTGAATACTGATATGCAGGGTCCATCCATCTTCCCCAAATAGGAGTGGCTTCAACAGGTAGTTCCTGGTCTTCTTCCATTTCCAGGCTGGCTCCAACGCTAACCATAACAAACGGTTTGGTTTTTCTTTCTGTGAACATTTTCCTTCCCTGCACAAATACCGGCAAAGTTCTATAACGATAGGTATCATATGCGGCACCTGCGCCAATCAGCCATCCATTGGACTGTAGCCCGCCTTGCAACCTGATATCACCTGTGATTTCATGAGCTCCCCATAGAGGACCGCCATCAGCGACAACCCAGGATTTCCATCCCGTTTGTCCCAGGCAAGGTGAAGAAATTAGGAGGATGATCAACGCCATGCTAAAGTTTCTCATGGGATCAATTTTGAATCTTGAGCGATGAGGTGATAAAAGGATTCTTCGGGTCTGTATAATCAACCAGGTATAAGCCGTCTGATGCAGTCACTAACGCAATACCTCCTAAAGCGATCACATCATATGTATGAAAACCTTTAAGCAGGTTCAATGTTTTGATATCTGCGGGCGAAGTTGCGTCCAGTACCCTTAGCCCATCGGATCCTTCGCAGATCAGAAGCGTGTTACCATCTTTTGACAACCCGTGTGGATTGCTCATGAGATAAGACTTTATCAAAAGGGGATTGGAAACATCTTTTACTGACAGCACATCCAGTTGATTGGTGAAGCCCGCACAGGTGTTGCCACTTCGAAGTGTTACATACGCATAGTCGCCGTCGCTGATCACGGGATCGCAGACCCGGGCATGTTCAAACCTGCTTTTCTGAACCGGGTTATCCTTATTGGTTGCATCAAAAATATACATGCCGGTAGTGGAGCCAATGAACAGGTAATTATCGAATGGGAATATGGTTTCTATGTTCCAGCCTATATTCTGTTGGGAAACGTACTGGGGTTTCTCAGCAACTGAGGTATTGAATACTTTCAATTCTGAAAGGCCTACTGTATACAAACGGTCACGACTAAGTGCAAACCTTGCCATGCTGCCACCCACACCATTGGAGTTGGAAGATGATAAGGCATTTCCCCTCATTCCCCCGAGCAAGATCCCACCTCCGTTAATGCCATTATCCATGGACTTTGTCCAGGTGAAATAATCCTTTTCCCTGATCGTGGTATCTACCCGAATCCAATCGGCAATGATCTTGCCTGAGTCCTGGTCATAGTAATACCTTCTATCAGGAAATACGCCTTCAATGAAATGTGTTGTTTTGATGTTAAGCGGATCGCTGATATCAAGGGCAACGAGGTCTGTATACATGTCTGCATAGAGGATATCTCCTCTAACTGCCATATCCACACATCCTGGTATTTTTACAAACGAGACTAAACGTGGTTGCTTGATATTTTTTATATCGATGATCTGCACGCCACGATAAAGCTCATTAAGAAATACATAGCCATTCTTAAAATAGATCT
>DATHZY010000443.1:0-4703 GCA_035458325.1 Saprospiraceae bacterium
CATCTCTTCTGACGACAATGGTATCTGTATAGAAGGTGTATTCATAACCAATGTCCGGATTCTCGTTGATCACCTTCAGTCGGTAATAAATGATGCTCCTTAGACTTTGGTCCGTCCTGGAATATTCTGTTGCAAACGTACTCACCACACCTTTAGCGGGAGTATCTGATACCTGTGTAAATCCAAAGCCTGTGTATGATCTTTCCAGCAAAAACTGCTGGCATTGGTATTCAATACCAGTGGCCCAGTTGATAGTCACTTCCTGATCACCTGTATAATCCGCATTGAAAACAGTGACCGTTGTTTTCAATTCTCCATCATACCTCGTGATTTCGAAATCATCAATCGCGAGGCCTTGTGCCGGGTCTTCCCCATCGGCCCTGAAAACAAATCGGAAACTTGCACGAGGAAGTCCGGCAAGGAAGCTGACATCCTTCACGTATTGTGTCCAGTTGAGTTTGGCGTTTGTGAAATAAGATTTACCGATCGGAAACGCACCATTGGCGAGGTTTTCGTTGAGATAATTGTACCAGTTCGGATTTTCAGTTGTACCTAGCTGTGTCCAGGTGACGCCACCATCGGTAGAATACTCGACCTGGAACCCATCATTTCTGTTTTGCACGGCAAACTTTCCATAAAACCGGAACTCATAAAGCCCTGGTTCCGTGAAATCATACATTGGAGTATATAATTCTGCCCTGGTATTATTCTGGTAAAGGTTGTCATTGATACCGAGCACCCAGGCTGAAGTACCACTGTTGGTGCCGTCCTTGCCGGGCTTGGTGGAAACACCTCGCTGAAAACCGGTACCTCTTACGGTATAGGCTGCAAAATGTTCAGGTTGTGTTTCGAAATCTCCTGAATAATCCGCTTCTCCAAATTCATATGGCGCAGGCAGGTATGGCAAAATGGATATGGTCCTTGTCTCTGTTACATCTCCATTGACCGTCAGGGTAATCGTATAAGTACCCGGATTGTCATATACATGAGTGATTTTAGTTTCGGTTGATGTTGTATTGTCTCCAAGGTCCCATTGGTGGGATTGTGCATTCACTGAGTAAGAGCCATCAATAACGATGGACTGGCCTTCATATCCTACAGGTTGAGCCAGGATGACTGCAGCCGGAGCAGAGAAGACATCAGTTGTCATCAAGCCACGGCCATAGGTAGCAGCCAGCACCACTTTGTCACTTTCACGCACCAGGAGCATATCGACGCGAACGAATGGCATTCCATTATCCGGGTTAGTTGGTACCCAGTGAGTCTGGTCACCGTTGATATCATCGGTTGTCCAGATACCTGCATCCGTAGCGATCATAGCCCGGTCGTGGTCAGATGGATCAAAGATGGCCCATCGCACAGGAAGGTCTGGCAGGTCGCCTTCTATGGAGGTCCATTCTGCACCGGCATTGTAGGTCACCCAAAGATTTTCGAGAGATGCTCCAAAATTAAAGAGGCTGATCAATGCATGATCGGAGGTTTGTTTGTCCATGTAAATACAGGATACGCTTGCGTTGCCTGGCAGGTTAGCAAAGACAGAAACATCACTTGTTTTTGGATCGCCTGTATGGGCATTGTCCACGCGCAGCACTAAACCTGCCTGGCCACCAAAATAAACTCTGTTAGCAACTGCAGGATCAGCTTTCACCGCACTGACGTTGATATTATAACCAGGTATATCGACTTCATCTGTTTGCGATGTATTGATATTCCACCTAAAGAAATCAATGTCATCGATACCGCTTTGATTTACCTGGCCGTAGAGGATGTTTGCATCGTCATCATACCCTGAGCGGTTGATAAATTCACCGTTGACAGAGGCACCAAAACCGAAACTAAATCCACCATTGATGGATAAGCCATAGTTGCCTCCCTGGGAAGAAACGATCTGTGTATCCGGTTCATTCTGGTCAATAAAGCAAAACACACCATCGCCACCCCATGCAGTTCTCGATGGAGAGAGACCAGCTTCTTCGATGATCAGTGAGTTATTGTCCTGCGTTCCGCCCATGACGTATGGGGATCCCACAGCCGGATGGATAGCGCCGGCATAAAACTGCGTCGTCACATATCCTATACTCTTGTCCACCGCGGATTGGCCACCGTTGACACTCATCCATATGCCTCCATCATTGCCGAAGAATACCCGGCCTTGGATCTTCGGGTCATAGGTGATGTTATGGTGATCCACATGCATTTCCTGGGCCACCACTCTCCATGTTGATCCCTGAATGGCTGATTCAGCCATATTGACACCTCCTGATAATAATCTGTTGCAATTAAAAGGATCGGTATTGATATCCAGGTCATACCATGCCTGGCCATAGCCTTCAAAGATGGCTGGTTCTGCTTTTGTAATCCAGTTAGCTCCACCGTTGTTGGTCACAAACGTGTTGGATGAAAACGAACCCACGGCACCGATAGCGTATATAGTTTCCGGGTCACTGGGACAAACGGCAAATTCGACACGGTTGACATTATTCGGGAATCCATTTTGTGTCAGACTTATTTTTGTCCAGTCTGCACGGTCACCGGTGGTTGATTTAAAAATCGCAAAGTCATCAGAGATATAAAAAGTCTGATTCGATTCGATGAAATAAAAATCATGGATATTATCACTGGAAGAACCTGCGAGACCTGTACCGATCACTTTTTCCCAGTTCACGCCATCGTCCTGGCTCCTGAGGAGACCTCCATATGCGGATGCTGCATAGATATCCCCGTTGGTGTGCACATAGATTTCATTGACTGTAGACAAGACACTGTTGGTGGTAGAAGGCAACAGTGTCCAGGTGGCACCGTCATCAGTTGACCTGAAAATACCTGCGCCCTGGACATCCCCGGTATAACTCTCACCGGTGGAAACATATATAGTGTTGAAATCATTTGGATCCTGCGCGATATCAGAGATCGAAAGACTTTCAAAATAAATACCCAACTTAACCCATTGAGGATCGTCCAGGGTGATATCTTCGGTCCTCCACAAACCACCTGAAACACCTCCAACCCAGATACGGTTTCTTGTGGGATCGCCTTCATCAATCATGATGGCCCTTGTACGTCCGCCCCGGTTAGACGGGCCGCGTTCGCGCCAAACAGCATCAGAAATATTTCCTGACATTGATCTGTTGCCGGAAGGAGCGTCCACCCTGCGCTGGCCTTCATCAATTGCGGCAAACAACTTATCGTATGGAATGATGCCGAGGTCGACATCCGATGAGGTAAAAATATAATCCTGGATAGCACCCTCTATCCTTTCTTTCTTGGACAGTTTCTTTGCGATGGATTCATCGCCCCGCATTTCCCTCAGCAACAGCGCAAGAGAAGAGATCACCATTATTGCCAGGAGGAAGTAAAATCTACGCATTCCTTATTTCTTTTTCTTTTTAATCTATGTTCAATTCAGTTGTCAGTAATGTATCCATTGTGCTTCGACTTGCTTTCTGCTCTTGACTTTTTGCTTTTTGCACTATGCTCTATGCACTATGCTTATTTCGCCTTCGTGACTAACTTAAATGACTTCGGATCGCCGCCATCAATCTGAACGGAGAGTACATACACACCCATAGGAAGATTTAACTGATCCAACTGGTATGCAACAGCATTTGGGACTACTGTATAGTCGAGTACCAACTTACCGGAGACATCAAACAATCTGAAAGTGACAGGTTTTGTAATCACGCTGCTGAAACTGACTCCGATAAAATCATCAAATGGATTGGGTAACACATTATGCACAACATTGGGTTCAGCCTCCTTGATGACGACAATGGTGTCCGTATAAAATTCAAGATGATAACCTAGATCCGGATTGTCGTTAATCACTTTTAACCTGTAATAAATGATATTCCTTAAACTCTGATCTATGGTGCTATAGGTATTGGCAAATGTGCTGACCACTCCCTTGGCAGGAATATTGGCCACCTCGGTAAACCCAAAACCTGTATAGGATCTTTCAAGCCTGAATTCCTGGCACTGGTATTCAATGCCCGTGGCCCAATTGACCGTTACTTCCTGTTCGGCGGTATAGCCGGCATTGAAGACGGTTACATTGGTCTCCAGCTCACCCTCATATCGGGTAACTTCAAAATTATCAATGGCAAAACCTTGTGCGGGTTCTTCATCATCGGAGCGGAAAACATATCTGAAACTCACTGTTGTTTCTCCAGTCAGAAAACTGATATCCTTGATATATTGTGTCCAGGTAAGCTGGGCATTGGTGAAATAGGATTTACCTATCGGAAAAGCTCCGTCTGCGAGGTTGGCATTATAGTAATTATACCAGTTCGGATTATCCCTGGTGCCCAATTGGATCCATGATTCACCGCCGTCAGTTGAATACTCCACCTGGAATCCATCATTTCGGTTTTGTATGGCGTATTTGGTCCAGAATTTCAATTCATACAATCCAGGCTCACTGAGATCATACATCGGTGTGTAGAATTCAGCCCTTGTATTGTTCTGGTAAAGATTGTCATTGATGCCTAGCACCCATGCCGAGGATCCACTGAAGGTACCGTCCTTGCCTGGCTTGTCGGATAGTCCGCGTTGCATCCCGGTACCTTGCACAGTGTAGGCTGCAAAATGCTCAGGGCTTGATTCAAAATCACCGGCATAACCGTCGATGCCAATCTGGTATGGAGCAGACAGGTAAGGCAAAATAGAAATCGTCTGTACTTTGGTAATGGCTCCATTGATTGTAA
>DATHZY010000444.1:0-4139 GCA_035458325.1 Saprospiraceae bacterium
AATCACCCCTGAATGACGGATTAGCAGGAGGCGCGGCCTGGTCGTCCTTTGCGCAGGAAGTAATCAAGAAGCCGGCAAGCAAAGTAAGTCCAAGAAAGCACTGATATGAAGTCCTCATAAATAGATGTAGTAGAATGTGATGCAGGCTCTAAAGATAATAAGATAACGATAAGATGCCTTTTGCATAGTAATTATGTCAGAGAAGCTCAATCCACTTCTTCATTTTGGCTCCATGATTAAAAATACGGCCAGGCTATCTCCGATATTCAGGACTTCATGCCATTCAATGCCATCATTATAAAAATGCGAACCTGTAGGGACATCCACTTCACGCACACCCTTCTGATCCGTAATCCTGAATCGACTACCCGAAAGTGCATACCCAAAATGAGCCTTGTGATAATGTCTTTCATGGCCGACTCCCGGAGGAAAACTGCACTTCAGCGTACGCATCTTTTCATTTTCAAGCAGTACTTCACACACGGGCTCCCCTTTCCAGCCTGCTTCCAACGGGTCGGGTAATGTTGTTTGTGCATGGATACCAATGGAAAGAATGACCTGGAAGGTAAAAAGCAAAATGAATTGTTTCATTTGAAGAATTGTAAAAAGTAAGAATGATTTTTTTCTCAACGCCTCCCGAACCTACACCCGAAGGCATCCACGGAATCCCCTCGCCGCATAATACGATTCAGCGCCGTTATGATAGACAAATACATGATTGTAGCGACGATCGCAAAACAAGGCTCCCTTGAGTTTACGAATGGCTGCCGGAGTGTCTATCCAACTCGAGGTCTTGGTATCAAACTCCCCGAGTTCCTGTAGTGAGCGGTATTGGTCTTCTGTCAGTATCTGGATACCCATATCAGCAGCCATCCCCCTGGCACTATCCTCTGGTTTGTTCTCTTTCCTTGACTCAAGTGCTTCATCATCATAGCATATGCTGCGGCGACCTTTAGGACTTTCTGCTGAGCAGTCGTAAAAGATGTATTCTCCAGTCTTCTTATCATGCCCTACGACATCTGGTTCACCACCCGTAACCTCCATTTCATTTAGTGACCACAACTTTGCCGTATCCGACTCCAGTCTTGCCTGTACCTTGGCCCAATCCATTCCCTTATGACGGATCATGTTTTTCTCGAACCTCGCCTTTAAAGTCCTGAGGAGCTCTTCCTGTTGCTTTGGTTTCAATTCCTTTTTCATGCTATTGATGTATTTTTTGATGATGTGATTTTTCGATTCGCTGGCCTGAACCACCAGGATAAGATAGTCAATGCCAGGAGTAAGCCGGAAGGAATAAGTTCAGTCGCTGCATGGCCAACAGCTATATGCGAATATATCGCTCCTGTCAGAAGAAAAACGATTCCCGCATAAGCCCATTCCTTTATCAAGGGAAACTTTGGAACAAGTAAGGCGATCACTGCCAGTAATTTCCAGATACCAATGATCGTCAGGAAGTATACAGGATAGCCCAAATCAATAATGCCAAATACGCCTGGAGGTGACTGGACATCTTCCAATTGCACTTTCATCAATTGTTGTACGCCGGTGGCTAACATACCTGATGCCAGCCAAACAGTGGCAATCCAGTAAATTATTTTATCACGTTTCTTCATATTATATCTCTTTAATCTTTTGTACTATTTCCTGGAGACGGTTATGCGCCATATTGATGCCCTGGGCAAAGGGTAGCTGAAGCATTTGGTCTCTGTTTGCAACAGACCTATATATGATATGCATTCTGAGTTTACTCTTATCCCCTGTGAGACTTTCAAATTCTAAGAACTCCAGCTGAATCGGAAAGGGTGTATTTTCCATTTCAAAGGTCCTGGTAATCTTTTGATGCGGGCTAAACTCGTGGATTACCCCATTGAAGCGGTGTTTGTTGCCTTTCGGGTCCGTCGTTTCAAATTGATATCCACCGTGGTGCTTATTTTCAAGCTTAAGTACTTTCGTTCCCATCCACTGCTCCACGATCTCCGGTTCTGTATATGCCTTGAATAATAGTTCAACAGGCAAATCAAATTCCCTGGTGACGATGATCTCTTGCTTGCCTTCTTCGGCATGGATGCTGGTTTTCAATTCCATGTTAAATACTTTTTTAATTTAGGGCGCTGCTAATAACTGTCATGTTTGCTGATGTAATTGTTGTACAGCGCTGGCTATCAATCCTGATTTTTTATAATAATACCGTTATTAGCGGCGCCCTTTATACTTCTTCATTACGTCTTCCAGCTTATTGAACCTGTCGTCCCACATACTGCGGAAGGGTTCAATAAACGCAGCTATTTCCTTTATCTTCTTCGGATTGAGGTGATAGTATATCTCCCTGCCGTGATGTTCCTGTCCTAGCAATTCGCATTCGGTGAGGATTTGCAGATGCTTTGATACCGTTGGTCTTGCCGTATCAAAATTGGAGGCAATCGCGCCTGCCGTCATGGCCTGGGACGCAACCAGGAGCATAATGGACCTTCTGGTGGGGTCAGCGATGGCCTGAAAAACATCCCTTCTTAAATTCATTGCGTAGCTATTTGGCTACAAATATATGCGAAGCCATATGACTACGCAATAGAAAACAAGTTTTTTTTTAAAATTTCCCCGGACTAAACAGTCATTTTGGTGAGCTCTACCTCGAGTCTGACAAAATTTTCTTCATTCTTATCCACGACATAGGGCCTTAGCTTAGCACATTCCTCCGCTGTTTCAAACAGCATTTTAAAAGTGACTCTAGTCCTATCGGACGCAACTTCCTCAAAGGTGGCTACTACCTGGAAAAGCGGTTTTGAATGACGCTTCCAGGCAATAAAAGAGGGCTGGTCAATGACTATAAATTCAACATCATTCTGATAATTGCCTTTCTCAGGCCCATGCATCGTATAAATCCAACGACCACCGGGGCGCAAGTCAAATTCATGAAAAGTGTTTGTAAAACCTGCGGGACCCCACCATTCCTTTAAATGAACCGGATCCGTCCATGCCTTGAAAACAAGCTCTCTTGGGGCGTTAACAATCCGGGAGCTGACAATTTCGCTTTCAGGTGTAGTATTGATGATTTGTGATTCCACAGGGTAGTCATTTGCTAGTTCAAAAATACTATTTCTGCCCGCAAAGGAAATAAGGTGATGATGGTTAAATGGTTTCGTGGATCAGTAGTTTAGTAATCCAACCCTGGTCGTATTGACAAATGACCTTCCGTCAAACCGGAAAAGCCCTCCGGAAAATCCAAACCAAAGTGTGCCTTTACTGTCTTCAAGTATGCTTTGAATACCAAAACTATACACGATGTCATTCCTGTCTGTTTCTGTAACCAAGGTGAATTTATCCCCATTGAAACGATATGCTCCAAAATTTACAGCACCAACCCAGATGCTCCCGCTCTTATCCTTGTAGACCGTATAGATGTCATTTTGGATCAGGCCTTCTAATTCCGGGAACTGCTTGCACGTCTTTCCGTCATACCGACTTAACCCACCTTCCTTTTTGAATTCCGGAAAATCAGAGGTGATCGAACCGAACCAGATATGTCCTAGATTATCTTCCGCTATACTCGCTACATTATTACTGCACAGTCCATCCTTCGTGGTAAAGTGCGTATAAGACACCCCATCATACTTGCATGCACCATACCCATCTCTGCCGAACCATAGGTTGCCATGCGAATCCTCCTTCAGGCACCAAATCTTACCTCTAACCCACTTATACGATGTATCTGCAACTTCCGGTACAGGCAATGAGAATTCCACAAAAGAAGTGCCATCGAAGCGAAAGAGTCCATCATTGGTTCCGGCCCATAGGTTGCCGCTGCGATCGATTAACAAATTACATCCAGGCCCATGGATTCCCTTTGATTCAGTATAACTCGTAAACGTTTTGCCATCGTACATTGAAACACCGGCATGTGTACCAAACCAAATATTTCCTGATTTGTCCTCTGCGATGCTCACGACCGTGTTGTCACACAATCCGTCTGACGTATTAAAATAGGTTAATGACTTACCATCATAGTGTACCGCCCCATCTGATACGGTTCCAAACCAAAGGTTGCCCTTACGGTCTTCAAGGATTTCAACAATATATTCAGATAGCTGGGCTGAAGAATCAATCGATGATGAAGCTACCTTTGTTTGCCCTTTGCAGGAAAG
>DATHZY010000445.1:0-4006 GCA_035458325.1 Saprospiraceae bacterium
AAGGGAGACTTTTTCCTAAAAATACTAATTTAAGGATGTATACGGTACAACAAGTTCAAGGCAAACTTTACCGGTGTATTTTCAACACGTACATTCATTATTGGAGGTGTCTACATTCTTCAACAATCCGCTGGGCATTCATCTTGATAAAAGCCCGCATCTCCTCCAGATTGGTGACCGGTGCATGCCAATCACGATCCGGAAACTGCTCCAGTGCATGCTGGATATTCCCTGCATTGACAAAATCATCGATGGGTGTGCAGCCTTCAAGCTTCTTTAAAGGAGCCAGATAAATATAACCGTCAAAAAACTGCCCAAGGGTAAAATCAGGATAGCACAAGGCATGCTGGCTGTCATCCGGCAATTGCCCCAGCGGTGTCCGTGCTAAATCAAATCCAACCTGCTTATGCTGGTTCTGCGCCATGATCGCTTCAATACTCCCCATGGCAGGTGACGTCCAGAGATATTGTCCGTTTACTTCCTTCATAAAAGGTTGATGAAGCAGTATACTAAATACCTTGTCGGTATGCCGGGCATAGAGCCGGTTGCCTAGCCAACTCTTGTCAAATCCACAAAAGCCATCACCATTGAACAGATAGTATGGTGAACCGTACCTGGTGTAGGCATGCGGTGTGCCTACCAAGGCCAGTATCTTATCATCACTCCTGATGATGTCGCGCTCGATCACCTGTGCCCTGAATTTATCTACCGTACCTTTTGGAAAAACCCTGGCCATCGATTCCTGATCACGCTTTCCATCAAAACCCTTCCACTGAAAGACATAACTCAGGTTGAGGATCCTGAATTTTCTTGCATTGGCTGGTAGTGTATGGTTAAATTTCCAGGCCGCTTTATACACATCGATGTACTCCTGGTATCCCCAGGTGACATTGTAATGAAACATGATTTGCCTGGCGGTTTGCTCATCATAGGTTGGTGCAAGCACGAGTGAATCCAATGTATGCTGATCTTCCTGTGCTCCAAACTCCATTCCGATCGTATAGATACCATTGCGGTAGAGCTCAGGTATCAATTGTGTGACAAACTGAAGATTTTGTTTGACCAAGTGATGTTCGCCCAGTAAAATCAAATCATGGGTCTTGAATTTTTCGATGACATAGGCTTGCGGAGAGAGGGCCTTGGTTCGGATATACGAAACCATCTCTGGCGTGTAGCTTTGCCCGGTGACGCTTCCGATACAAAGGAAAAGAAGGAAGACGAGAGCGATGTGATGACGGGAATTCATGTTGTAATGATAATTAAAATTATATCACAATTGTAAGAGAGTGAGAGAGTGAGAGAGTAAGAAGGGTGATATGGCTGAAGAGGCACAAGGGGCTGAAGAGGCCTAAGAGGCTCAAGAGGCAAAAAAGTTTGACGAAACTCATCAGCATGACAAATCAATCACTCCTCTCTCTCGTTTAGAAGTTTGTGGCCTATGACACCGCTTGAATGAGAGAGGGGAAAGGGGGTGAGTTATGCGAAGGCAAGGAGAAAGGAAGAGCCGTATAGACAGATACTCTGGAAGCTGCTAGATAAAGACTGAAGATGAATCGTCGCGGCATTGCGGCGTGGCGTGAGATTATTTGGAGCATTGGGAGCAATGGATGAAGGGAGCAATGGAGCATAAGGGGGCCACCTCAACCGATATTGTTTTTTTTTAAAAAATAAATACCATGTCAATGGAATCTATCCTACAAGCAACTTGAGGAAAGGAGATCGGCTATTTCATTGAATTGATCAAAGAATTCGCCACTTGTATATCCCCACAAGCAAGACAAAATTGATGATGAATACGATTGGTTTCATCCTTGAATTACTTTACGACATTCTACATACTCGAATCCATTAAAATTTCAATCCAACGGATAAAAGTGTCAGTTCCATACACCAGCCCTGGTCAGCCCCGAATCCGTAGCCGAGTTCCAATGCAGATGCATACCCTTTGTCTCCGTCAAAATAAAGTGGCAGGATCCTTAAGCCTGTGGCCCAGACAGCAGCAGGTGGCCGTTGCCCGGCCTCATCCAGTATTTCAGTTTTATGACCGGTGAGCATGGTGGTGGTGATGAATATGCCGGGAGACCAACCTCCTTTAGGCTGGTATCCTATCGCCATGCGGGTGGCCATCAGATTTCCATTGCCCCAGAGGATATTGACATCTGCGCGCGCGGTAAAACTTTTTTTCCAATCAACACTGCAACCGGCACCGAGGCCATAGCCATAGGCTGTCACCCGGTTTGAAGAATAGTAAATACCAGGTTGTTGAATAAAAGAAGAAAATGAAAAGTCGGATTGCGCCGCCATTGATTCCGGCGTAAGAAAACAGAATAGTATGACAATGAATGTTCTCATGGATTTCGTTCTGCAAAAAGGGCTACGGCTGCGGTCAACAACCTGGTGTTATTGGCCAGGAAAACCGGATCAAGCTTGTCAGGTGTATCTTCAGGGGTGTGGTAATATGGATTGCGGAAATTAGCTCCATCCGTCAGGAATACAGCAGGGATGCCATTAAACCATAATAAAGCATGATCGCTGCGCATAAACGCGGAACTCAGGAAATAAGCCCCATCTCCGGGCGCGATGACCCCAAGCACCTTGGCGATATCGTGGGCATTGCTCATCGCCACCATCTGTTGTGTCATCTCTCCTGAAGACTCATTGCCTATCACAAAAAGGAAATCACCGATATCCGGGAGCCGGATACCTACTACATCCTTCTGGCTACCTGGCTGGTCAGAAGCATACCCGATCATATCCATCACGATGGCAGCCACCACATCATCCGCATAGCCTGCTTCCACGAAACGCGTGCTGCCGATAGATCCAAAATCTTCCAGGTCAAAAGAGACCAGGCGAATCGTCCGCGTAAAAGTGTGATGGCGTATGACTCTCGCCATTTCGAGCATACCGGCTACGGCTGAACTATTATCATCCGCCCCTGTATAAAAGGCATCATGATGCACACCGATCAGAACTACCTCCTCCGACTTAGTGGTGCCAGGGTATTCGGCGACAATATTATAAGCCAGATGTGCATCTTCTCCACTCAACACGACAGTATCTGCATCGTATCCCATGTCTGTTAAGGCACGAAGGATAACGCCGGTGGCAGCATCCCGCGAAAGAGAAGCTGAAGGAAATTCTTCAGAAGATTCGTATCCTTCGTTGTCCAGTTTAACATCATCTGTATGTGAAGATGCCACCATCTCCAATTGACTCCACAACATGGTCTCATTGACTTCACTGGCTGTACTGGCAGCCAAATCAAATCCGGTATCCAAGACAGCCTCCCTCGCACAACCACTGATGATCATCAAGCTGAAGAAGAATATTTTGTAACGCGTTTGCATAGAATCATGTTGGGCGATCATAATGTCCTGGATAAAGAAAATAAGTTCACATACACCCTCAGGGTTCTGCCAATGTTTTTAAAATGCGTTCCGACATTGATTTCTGCGGCGCTTACCCTCCAGGTGTCTCCCCATCGAAATGAAAGTGGTGCTATGTAACCAGAGAGGTAAAAAGGACCTGCTTCTTTCAGTAGCGCCATACGTGTTTCGCGCAGTAATTGCGAGCCTTCACCAAACTCCGGACCTGCAGTAGCACCTATTTCTATGCCTGCAGCAGGTGACCAGGCACCACTTTGCTGATTGAACAGGATGCGCCCAAAAACTTCAGGTAGTGTGGGCTTCAACCAACATCGTGCGCCCGCTTGCCAACGTACTGGTCCGGCCATTGCACCGGTGGCATTCAATTCAAAACCAGTGAAATTTTCAGTAGCAAATGCAGATTGATAGATAATCGTTCCTGCTCCTGCTGATATTTCAATACCCGGATGGTATTCGGATGACTGCGCCTGGATATGCGTGCAAACTATATTTAAAAAGATGAAAAACCTAAAAAATGAATTCACCGATGTACGATACTTTCCCATCCTCTTGAAAGTATTTTCCCCTGGACAGGAGATATCCGTTGGGGTATTAAATTTTACCAAAAGTACCCGTGA
>DATHZY010000446.1:0-2277 GCA_035458325.1 Saprospiraceae bacterium
TTAACACGTTCCACGATATGATCAGGGATATCACTGATATCGGGGAGTACCAACAGTTCGTATTTCAAACCATCAGGAAGTACAAGTTTGCCACCTGATACTTTGAGTCTGTTTGTCAATACATCCGTATTGATGATATCAAAATCATATCCATGACTCAGGTCCTGGGGTCGCGGACTGTCTGGTGATTTCTGAACAGGTGGGAAAAAATTAGGTGCTTTGTCGCCATAATAGTAGGCAACATCCGCAACAAAAACTCCCTGTCTTAGCAGGTATGAGCACCTCGATAAATAATCAATAAAGAATTTTGCATGCTTCCACCAGGTTGCCGTGGGATTGATGTCGGAGCCGGCGTGATAAGCTCTCCCAGGTAACCCGTGTTCAGGACGCGTATTTGAAAATCCATGAAAGGTGACTTCATTCAATCCTTCGCAAAATGCCCGATCAACATCTTTCTTTAATGCATGTGGTGCATCTTTCCATCTTCGCCAGGTGGTGAATGATTCTGCATCAACAATGCCCAGGCCATAAATATGCGAAGCACTGGCTATTTGCTTTACAAGGAATAAAATATGACGGTTTCGAATCCAGAATTCACCACGCGGAACACTGACATTGCCCAATGCCTTTAGGGAATCAACAGGACATGAATTCCAGATAGGTGGGCCAGGACCGCCTGCTTCTGCCACCAGGTCAATTCCATATTCAGCAAGAAAGTCCCTGCCAGTAGTGTAGTGACTGTAAATAAGCTGATCACTGACCGTCTTCTTAAACTGGTACAAAAATTTCTCGTATAACCCCGGAAGAATCCACCCATTAAATGCAGGCAGATAAGGAAGAACATCATACCCGTGATGACCATGAAAGATAGTATCCATAGCATCCGTCCACGGCGTGGATTCCGACAACTCCATGCTATCCAATTCAAAGTACGCTAACCCTGATTCCTTCGCGTTTTCTTTAGTTATTCTTAAACGGTCCAGCAAATATTGAAAATGCTTTTTTGTAGCAAGCGGATCAAAAAAATCTATAAACAAACCATCTGACTTTGGGCTAGGGACAATCAGGTGCTGACCTGTATTTGAACACACAAACCTGAGCACTGTCCAATTACCCGGAGGAACCTCCCATTTCAATTCCCTCCCATCGAATTTCTTATTGAGAATGATGACATCACTGATGTCATTGATCTTTTTATCGGCACTGTCGGGCAGCGCTAATACTGCAACTTCCCTAAAAAACACTGGTTGGCCTTCTTTATTCCTTGGGCAATCTTTGGGTAAATCAGGAAAAGGTAAAGCCGCTGAAAAAAATTTCGGCCCGCTTATTTTCAACTCAACAGAATACAGAGCCTTTGCTGCCCATTCAGGTGTTACCCAGGAACCGCCGGCATTCCAACCACTTGAGGCAACCAGTCCCATCTTTATTCCGAGACGTTTCCCTTCAGACATTGCATGCCGGATGTATTCAACTGATTCGTCCCCCATAAATGCAGGGCCATTTCCATAAGCACCATTCGGATTATTTATCGCTGCCAGGTCATATATCTCAGCTCTTCCCATTCCTTTTGCTTTCATCTCCTCAAGATCACGGGTAATGGAAGCCTTTGTCACGTCTCCATTTAGCCAGAACCAAAACGCTCCGGGCCTCGAAGACATGGGAGGATCTGCGAAGCCATCAGACATCTGCATGAAATCCCTGGTGTTGCCACCCGTCCATTCAAGTCCCTGCATATGTCCCGGAACAATCACAATTCCTGCCGTTGCCATTGCCGCAGTTCGGATGAATTCTCTTCTTGAGTTTTTGATAAAGCCAGTATTCTTTCTATTCTTCAAAGCGAAATTTTTTAGTGTATGATTTTCAGCATCCAAGGCCTCATTTACTACAGCCCCCATTTAGTCTGTTTAAAATCTTCGAGTGGCACATAATTCAACTTCTGGATAGTACCATCGTCTAATAACTTATATCCTTTTGGCACAGTAGTGCTCCATGTAAGGTTGGGAACCTGCTTTAATAATTGCCCCCTCAGATCGGCGATCAAATTCCTGTTAGCAGGTTTGTATGCGATATTGTCCCACTCATTTTCATCGATGTCATGATCATACAGTTCTTCCAGTCCACTGGGCGGATAATATATATACCGGTATCGTTTGGTTCGGATGGTATAAGCATCATAGGGCTTACCATTGATGGAATCTTTTATTTCATAAGTAGATAGAACAGGCTTATGGTTAAATACCCCGTTTTTCAACATGGGCACAAGACTCTCACCATCAC
>DATHZY010000447.1:0-3204 GCA_035458325.1 Saprospiraceae bacterium
GTCGGGCTTGATTACACTATCATGCGCAAAAGCCAGGAGGGCATGATGGAAGCCTTCCTTACCTGCTAATACACTCATCGTGCTATCGGCACTGATGATCTCAGCTCGAGCCCGCTCGCTCAGATCCGGAGGTGCCTGCACGCAGGCGGTGAGTAATAAAACGAATGGCACTAGTACTTTCATCAACCGTATTCTTTAATTAAAGTCCATCTGATTATGCTGACAGCGATCCCCCCATCGATACCCGGTGCCCAGGTAAAATGAAAAATAGCCGACATTTCTAACAATAACGTTTGAAATCATTGTCTCGCTCCTGAGTACATATAACGCCAAACTGGCTCTTACATCCATCAGGATCACTAAATTTACCGCTCCCTTTTCATTAAAGCGAAATACCAACTTCAAATGCAAAAAATTCTCACCCTTTGCCTGCTATTGTCTGTCACACATTTGTTTTCCCAGGATCTTCCCGCAGAGATGTATTTATCAGCAGATGGCAGAATCCTCCACACGGGCGGAAAGGATCCTTCGGGACTGTATGAAAAAACCATCATCCGGGATATCCATCTTGATTTTCCACAACCCAACTATTGGGCCTTGCTGACCAGCAACTATGAAAGTGAAACGGAAATCCCCGCTTCGATGACGGTGGACAATGTGACATATGATAGTGTTGGGGTAAGGTTCAGGGGAAACACCTCCTATTTTATGATTGGAAACTCACCCAAGAAATCATTTGCTGTGAGTACTGACTTCATCCATGATGATCAGGTATTCATGGGTTACAAAAACATGAAATTCAACAATGCCCACCAGGATGCCACCTTCATGCGTGAAGTGCTGTATTGCCAGATGGCAGCGCGTCACACGCCTATCGCGAAGGCAAATTATATCCATCTCTTTCTGAATAATGAAGATTGGGGTATTTATCCCAATATCCAGGCCATTGACAAGACCTACCTGGAGGGCTATTTCATGAGCAATGACGGTGCCCGTTTCAGAGCCACCACCGAAGAAACCGGTATGGGTGGCGGAGGACCGGGCTGGGGGGATGGCACTGCCGGAATGAATTACCTTGGCGCAGACACTTCAACCTATCAGGAGTATTATGATCTCAAATCCAGTGACATTGAGAATCCCTGGCAAAAGCTAGTTGATGCATGTCAGACCTTGAGCACGGCGACTACATCCAATATGGAAACAGTCCGCGCAAAGATTGATATTGATAAAGCCCTCTGGTTCCTGGCGGTAGAAAATATCTTCACGGATGATGACAGTTACATCATGAAAGGCAAGATGGATTACTACGTCTATTATGAACCCGAGACGGATCGAACGACACCACTTGAATATGATGGCAATTCTTCTTTCCAGACCAATGCCGCAACAAGCAACAATTGGGGCCCTTTCAAAAATGTAAACAATGCCAACTATCCATTATTGAACAAGCTCCTCAATATACCTGAGTGGAGACAAAGGTACCTGGCGCATTACCGGACCATCCTTCAGGAAACTTTTACAACCGAAAATGCAAATGCCCTGATAGATTCTATCGATCTTCAAATCAAAGACCTTGTCGCTGCCGATACGAAAAAACTATATTCTACTGCCCAATATACAAGCGGTGTACCTGCGTTGAAAACCTTTGTGGCAAATCGTCGCGCGTTCCTGCTCTCTAATGCGGAAGTTGCCCAGGTAGCACCGGAGATCCAGTCAGCCCCCTACTTTAACAGTGCGCAGGCTGAGTATCAATCACCCGTCGCGGATGAAACTGTCTATGTAAAGGCAACTGTGACAGCTGTAAACGGAATCAACAAAGTCAATCTGTATCATGCTACAGGAATCGTTGGAAATTTTACAGTCACCAGTATGTTTGACGACGGAGTGCATGAAGATGGCCTGGCCGATGATGGGGTCTATGGTGCTGCCATCCCAGGCTATGCATCGGGTACAATGGTCAGATACTACGTGGAAGCGATTGCTGACAATGCATCCCTTTCTGCATCTTATCTGCCGACCGGAGCTGAGCATGATGTATTCATATACACCGTCACCGCAAACCATGTTTCCAATGGTGTTGTGATCAATGAACTACTCGCCAGCAATGATGCGGGGGCTACCGACGAAGCGGGTGACCATGAAGATTGGATTGAATTGTACAACAACAATGAAACGGATGTTGACCTCAGTGGTTATTATCTCACAGACAATGGAGCATCCCTGCAAAAATGGACAATACCTGCAGGCACTATCCTGCCCGCGAAAGGTTACCTGATCATCTGGGCGGATGAAGATCAGGAAGAAGGTGCCTTGCATACCAACTTTAAATTATCCGCTGGTGGCGAAGTCGTTGTCCTCTCTGATCCGTTATTGAATGTGTTAGACAGCATTGTCTATGGCACTCAAACCACTGACCTGGCTTATGCAAGGAACCCGAATGGTACTGGAGATTTTGTAATCCAACAACCAACATTTAATGCCAACAATGAAAATACCACCGGCTCTGAAGAGATGGAAGCAATCACCTCTATCAGCGTTTTTCCAAATCCGTTTACTGAAACATTGTGGATCACAGGTAAAGATCTGAAAGATGGAACTGCCTATACTATCGCAGATCAGACCGGACGTATAATCCAATCCGGTTATCTGTCCGGTAGCAGTACTCATGTACCTGTCAGTGAATTATCATCCGGGCTATACTATATCAAGTTGGGCCATGAGCGCCTGCCTATCACAAAAGTCATCAAACTATAGAGTGCCCGAACCGGGGCACTACCCTACTTGCAATGCATCCATAATTCAGACCGGCCCTTATCCAGGGCCGGTTTTGTTTTATGTAAGGCTTCAATGGAAAATTTGAAACCAGAAGATGTCTTTATATATTCACTCCTGAATTTAACCCTTACCAATCTGATTCCAAATGACCCGACTACTCCTTGCGCTAACTGTTCTCCTGGGAATCTCCACAGAAGGCTATTCGCAAACACGACCTATCCTGTGTGGCAACGAGCTTTTCTCAGACATCGTCCGGGAAAACTATCCTGCATTGCAGGAGGCCTTTGACCAAACCTTTGTTAACGCCCGGGCAGCTACGCCGCGACGTGGCCAGGATCCGTTGACGGTAAATGTGGTCGTCCATATCGTTTGGAAAGAAGAGGCTGAAAACCTGGACGAGAGTATCATCCTGGATCAGCTCCGCATTCT
>DATHZY010000448.1:0-2294 GCA_035458325.1 Saprospiraceae bacterium
CCTTCATTACCAATACCTCAATGATGCAGGATACCGGGATAACAATCACTATCGCCGAAATTCACTGACATGGATGCAACAATGGAGAGGTGTAAAAGGACTTACGATCAATACGTTTGTACATGCTATCGGATTGAAAGCATTTATTCCCAGTTCACTCAACCTGAATGATTATGAAAACAACCCATCAGCTGCGGCGCCCACATGGGCTGCAGTAAAGGGGAATGAGGACTATACAAAATGGATTACAGGCTTGAATCTAATCTATGCTCCGGTAAAAGGCTGGGTCTATAGAGGATCTTTTTTTGGAACCTTTTTCAATTCCAAAGAGGTTCGTCCTTTCAATGTGTTGCATGAAGACAACATTTCCGCCGGTATGCGTCATCGTTTTACTTTACCGGTAAAGGACCAGGGACATGTGACCATGGGGATGGAATTCTTTAATGAGCAATATGCTTTCAGTACCTATGAGACATTACAAGGAGGCCAGGCCGGCTCGCAGCTCAGCGATGAAACCGAATCAAGAAATTATCTGAATGCCTTCCTGCAAACAGAATGGACGCTGGGGGAAAAGTGGTTTTTGTTTGCTGGCTTAAATGCAGCACTCAGCAATTTGTCAAACGACGATTTGCAAGCAAATACACCCATCGATATTTTTCCCACAGCAGGTATCAGCTACCGTTTATTTTCAGATTTAATCGTATCCGGATCCGTGAGTCGTGGATATTCCTCCCTGGCTTTGGATGATGTGCTCAATTCAGATGGTATGATCAATTCGGATATTGTACCGGAGACAGGATGGAGCGAAGAAGTGAGTCTTAAGTATTTAAATGTGCATGGTACTTTTGCAAAGCTGACCTTTTTTACGATGAATGTCCGGAATACGGTTCTTACCCGGAGGATCATGGATGATGTCTTTGAAAAACTCAATGGAGGTAGTTCGATTCATAGCGGCATGGAGGTCGAATATAAATGGATCAATGCATCAGAAAAGATTTCAGTGGCTGCAGCTTACACATACAGCCATTTCAGGTTTGATGAATTTGTTGAAGGAGGTATTGATCATGGCGGGAATCAGTTACCTGGCACACCACGCCATCATCTGTATACAGGTCTGCATCTTTCTCCCTGGTCCAGGTGGAATTTTCATATAGATTATCATTTCATATCCCAGGTGTATCTCAATGATGCTAATACATCTATTGCGGATGGGTATCAATTGATCAATGCAGGGATAGCGTACGAGGTTGTTTCAGGGAAAAAGTGGAGCGGGTCCTTGTCCGCTAATCTGCATAATCTGTTTGATGTGCATTATTCTCCTATGTTTCAGATCAATGCGCCTGGGAGCCAGCCCAGATATTATTACCCCGGTAAACCGAGGTCCTTGTATTTGAATATGATTTTTACGCATAATATCTGATTTCATCTGCCGAATTTTATGTACCTGGCAGAGATGCTAAAATCTATTGATTATCAGATTGTTCTATGTCTCAGGGCGCTGCCTCAGTTGTTCCAATGTCGGCCAGTATGCTTTTAGAATTCATTTTTGGCCGCATCTTTACACTTCAAAGCGTTCTATAGCCATGAAATTTAACACACTAATTACGGCCTTACTTTTTTTTGTTGCTGTCCTATCAGTTGCTTCGTGCAAGAAAGATGATCAGCGGGAGATCGACCAGCAACTGATCGAGGACTTTATCATTGAGCACAATCTTGATGCAGATTCCACCTCCTCAGGTCTTTATTATGTGATAGATGAACCAGGCTCTTCAGAGCATCCAACGATCAATGATGCAGTCAATGTAAATTATTTAGGGTTTCTGTTGAATGGAAATGTATTTGATCAGGGCCTCGATGTGACCTTTCCACTCGCCCAGGTGATACCGGGATGGCAGGAAGGTTTTCCACTTTTTGGCAAAGGAGGTAAAGGTTTGCTCATCATTCCTTCTCACCTTGGTTATGGGGACCGTGCCTTTGCCGGCATTCCAGCTAATTCTGTCTTGGTCTTCGAAATCCACCTCCTCGATTTCTAAAACCAATGAATATGACTAAGATAATTTTAAGTTATTCGTAGTCAATTGTCATTCCTTTGCCCTACTCACAATTCACAACTCACAACTCACCAAAGAATTGGTTAAATTCTCGTTAATTACCCCCCGGACTGTGCTGAAAGATGTATTGTAACGTTATTAGTGCTATGATGAAATTACTTGCTACCCGCATGTCCTTGCTGGCGCTTATTCTGACTATAGCCTTATTGCCAGTTAATGGGCACTCACAGATCGAAGACCTCT
>DATHZY010000449.1:0-4651 GCA_035458325.1 Saprospiraceae bacterium
CGTTCAGCACCACCACTCAGATGAACTCTTTTTTCTTTATCCTTATAGTAACGGACCGAACCGCCAATATAGGATTCGGTTCCATTGCTCCAGTTGCTTTGAAAGGTTACATCTATGGGTGCCTCATTAAGGATCGAACCGGATAGCTTCAGGTTACCGACAATGTCCAGCTTTTCTGCAGGTGTGCTGGTGCCGATACCAATGTTTTGCGCGACTGCAGATACGCACCATAGCGAAAATAAGATGAAGAGCATAGTGGATTTCATGTATACGAGATTTAAGCGGCGATAAAAGGAGAATTGATTTCGTTGATCACTATTTTTCGTTTACGTCGGGAGATAGCTGCCTTGCTATCATCACTGAGAGATATAAACCCTTCAGCATCCAATCCGGTGATGTGATGTTTGTTGATCAGATGTGATCGATGTGTTCGGATAAAACCCATGGGTTTGAGTAGCACTTCAAACTCCCTGAGGACTCTGGCCACGAGTAAGGGTTTACGGTCACTGAAGTGGACATAGGTGTAGTTGCTGTCCGATTCCAGCCGGATGATTTGCTGGATAGCAAAATGTTTTTTTCCCAAGTTGGTGGGCAACGCAAACCGGAATGATTTTTCAGGAAGTGATTGTGTCATCATTTTTAAATGGGTTTTATTTTTTATTCAGCATTTCTATTCTCGTATCGATGGCATGGATCTGCCGCTCAAACCATATCCAGGTGAGGGTCATGATCATCAGGCTGAGGAGGATAAAAAACCAGATTCCGGGGGTCAACCATAGCTTTTTTGTTTTCATATCGTCTGCGAACTCCATGAAACAAATGTGCATCCTGTGACCCGGGAAAGTCAAATTTTACCGGTGGACAAAACCTCGGACAGGGGGAGGACAAAAGGGGGGACAAGCCTGGAACTCAATCCAGACAGGCATCACCAGATGTAAAGGCAAAGGTTAGATGCCCTCAAGGAGTTCATCAAGGGAGCCTTCTTCAGGTAGATTGAGCCGTCTGCGAAGCCGCTGGCGGGATTTTTTGATCGAATCAGCGCTGATGCCGAGGATAGAAGCCATTTCCTTTGATGAAAGGTTGAGCTTGGTGAGGGCCAGCAGTCGTGTATCTGCCGGGGTGAGGTCCGGCATTTTTTCCCGCAGTTGGGTGAAGAATCCGGGATATACCTTTTCAAACACATTCCTGAAGTCTACCCAATCATGATCCGTGAGTATAGTGCTCTGGAGTAATTGGTTGAGACGCTCCGTCCGTTCATCCATCTGCTGCACCCCGGTGAGGCGCAGTTCTTCCATTTCCAGCCGGATGGCTTCGATGAGTTCGTTTTTCTCCTTGAGATTCCTGGTGTACAGGTCAAGTTCTTTTTTCGAATTGATCAGTTCATCCTGCGCTATTTTTTCGTTCAGTTCAGCCAGTTGCAGTTCTTTATTTTGTCTCATTATCTGGCGTTGATAAAACTGGAACATTATAAAGGCGCTCAGGGCCAGGATGATCAACAGGGTGTTCCTCAGCAGCACTTGTCTTTTTCGGGCGTTTTCAAGTTCCCTCATCTCACTTGAATGTCGTTCCACTGCTACCTTCATCAAGGCCTGATCAAGGACTTCAAGATCCCGGGATTGGTCAACACTATCCTTTTTTATACGGGCTGAGTCAGCGTAAAGCACAGCAAGTGGAAAATCGCCCTTTCGTTTATGCAGATCAAAGCGAGTGTCATAGTAGAATACCGGCAGTGGATGCGTAGCAAAAGCAGAAAGGCTCCTGGCGGAGTCAAGGTAGGTTTCTGCCTTCTTTAAATCGTTCCTCGCCAGATAAATGGCTGCAAGGGTCACGGCGGCGTTCATGGCCGAACCTTTTATACCATGCTGGTAACTTTCCGTATAGTCTTCCAGGATGAGGTCAAGGGCTTCATCATATTTTTTCTGTTCAAAATAAAGTTGTCCAAGATTGCCATGGATCAGGACCGCCCAATAGACATTGCCACTGACCACTGCATTTTGATAAGCCTGTTGATAGAAGTAGGAAGCGGAATCCGGCATATTTTCCCGCTGATAGCAAAGGGCCAGGGTGTTGAGCGCATAATATTCGTGATGGCGTATCAACTTCTCAGGGCTATACGTAAAGTACTTTCGAAGAGCAGTAGTCGCCTTTCGATACTCGCCTACTTTGTAATACGCCAGACCCATCAGATAAAGGAACCGCTGCGCATCAGGATATTGCCTGTAGCCATAAGTTTCCAGCAGGACATCACCTTTGAGCAGGTTTTCAAAGGCAGGACCCCATTGCTTGTTTTCGGAATGTGTCAGGCCGAGTGTGGTGTGGAGCAATCCGAGAATGAAGTGCCAGTCATTTTCCTTTGCCTCCAGGATACCCTGGTGGAAAATATCAATCGACCTGGATGTGCCACCATATAAACCTGTGCCCCGATAATAAACCTTTAGGAACCATACCTGCTGAGCCAGTTCTTTTTCGCGGTGCTTCAAATAATGTGATTCAAGTTGATCGAGTTGGGCCAGGATAAAGGTGGAGTCCTGCGGCAGATTATGGTGGTACCAGTGCCAGAGCTGATCCATATGCTGGTTGCCTTTCAGTTGAAGCAGTGAATCAGGCTGGGCAGTGCATGAAGTATCAACCAGCAGATAGATTAACATCATCCCCATGGAGCCGAACATTCGAAAAATACCTTGGAGTACTTTTTTCATTTCGATCAGGGATGGTGGGCTTTGAGGATGTGGGCGTCAATGCCTTCTTTCTTACGCGTCCATTCTGTAAGTATCAGGAGGAGCAGGCCGGCCAGGAAAAAGAGCGCGAGTGCAAAAATCGAATTGCGCATATTGCCGGTCATATGTTCGATAAATCCAAACGTAAAAAGCCCGAAGACGATCGCGAGCCTTTCGGCCATGGTAAAGAAACTAAAGTACGAAGCGGTGTCTTTTGTCGCGGGCATCATCTTTGAAAACGTGGATCGGCTCATAGCCTGGATACCTCCCATCACTAATCCAACCAAAGCGGCCAAGAAATAAAACTGTGTATCGGTGCGGGTGTAATAGGCGGTAATACAAATGCCAATCCAAATCAAGACCGTGAGCATAAGCACCCGAAGATTACCTATCCAAATAGAAAGCCTGGCCATGAGCATAGCACCGGCGATGGCCACCAGTTGTATGATCAGGATGATGGTGATCATCTCTGTGTCTCCCAGTGGAACCATGGATCCGTCTACATTTTTCTTAATCTCTTTACCGGCAAATTCAGCTGCCGCCAGCATGACCGTCTGAACCCCCATGCTGTAGAAAAAGAATGCTGCCAGATAGCGCTTCAGGATTGGCATATGTTGGATTTCTATCCAGACCATCCGGAGTTCGTGGAATCCTTTTTTCCATACATCTTGTTTCAGTTCCCCTTTTGCCTTTGCACCATTGGGCAGTATCCTGAAGGAGATTTGCGCGAAACCGATCCACCAGATTCCGACGAGTAGGAAGGCAAGCCTTGGCGCAAAAGTCGGATCCGGGAATTTCATGAGAATGAATGCGAAGCAAATCAGTTGGAGTAACACACTTCCGACATATCCGTAGGCAAATCCCTGGGCACTAAGTTTGTCATGATATGTTTCTTCAGCGATTTCCGGCAGATAGGCATTGTAGAACACGATACTGCCGCTATAACCGATAGCCGCCAGAATGGCTAAAATAATTCCGAGTTCGATCGCACCGGGCTTGAAAAAGTACATGCCACAGCAGGCCAGTGCCCCGGCGTAGCAGAAGAGTTTCATAAACTTCTTCTTGGTCCCCTGCACATCCGCGATGGAAGAAAGGATGGGAGAGAGAAAGGCGACCATCAGATACGCGAAAGAAAGCGCATAGTTGAGTAACGCGGTATTGATGATCTTCCAGTTGAAAAAATAGATATAGTCCTGCGTCTCGTTGACCTTGTCGCTGGTGATGGCCAGGTAATAGATTGGAAATATGGTGGAGGTGATGACCAGGTTGTAAGCCGAGTTAGCCCAGTCATACATGCTCCAGGCACGATGTATTTTCTTGACAGCAGGGGTATGGAGCATGAATACGTGGATCAGAATCTGTTGCAGGTATCGAAACGACGTGAAAATAGATAATTCTCAGGGAATCCGGTTGGTGCGGTAATCCAGGGGCCTCATGCCCTTAAAATGTAAAAAGCCATCCCATGGGATAGCCTTTTACTCTTCTAAATTGGGATTTATTTTGTTTTTTATGCAATGTCGGTAAGACAAATGTAGGCAGGGCCGAAGCTTCAGGGCTGCATGACTTATTCAACGGTATCTCTACTTGAGTGTGTGGTTTTCCAAGAGGCATTTTTATCGCCAATACCCTACAGGTCCTGGAGAAAAGTATAAAAAAAGGGAATGGACAAACATCCATTCCCTTTTGAAATTTTAACTGAATCGCAGATGGAGAAACGCTGGATCAACTCTTACTGCGAGTAATCATCACCAATCCACCCAGGAGACATACCGCTCCGAGACCTAAGAGGAGATAGGCAGATTCGTTTGAAGTCTTATCTGAGGCTGATATTTCAAGATCACCGATCTTGATAGCTGCTTTGCTGTTTTGCATCTTGTCATAGCCCAGGTAGCCGAGGGCCAGTGCAGCAATAATCAGGATGATTCCGATGGTTT
>DATHZY010000450.1:0-6510 GCA_035458325.1 Saprospiraceae bacterium
GATGCAAGACATCCTCTTTGACCGTGTTTCCAAAGATGAATATTCCGTCCAGGCCGAAGAAAATTTTATTCTTCAGGCTGACAGATTCAATACTCAGGCCGATATCACTATTTGATCCGAATCGGTCCTGTAAATCTCCCATAGGGATGTGAAAGCCGTATTTAAACTCCAGGAGATTGATCGCATTTCCTTTCTGGGCATGGCTTTCCATTGTGCTGAAAACGGATAGCAGAAGGGGTAAAAAGCCCCAAAATCTTAAATCTAGTATCTTTACGCCTCTCATAATTCTTTAAATCATTAATAAAGGTATTGAAAAGGGTACTAATTACCGGCGCGGCCGGATTCATCGGGTCACATCTGTGTGATCGTTTTTTGAAAGAAGGCTTTCACGTCATCGGCATGGACAATCTTTTAACAGGTTCAATGTCCAATATTGAACACCTGTTTCCGAATGAGCATTTTGAATTCCATCATCACGATATCACTAAATACGTCCATATCACTGGAGATCTGGACTATATACTCCATTTTGCTTCACCGGCCAGTCCGATCGACTACCTTAAGATGCCTATCCAGACCCTAAAGGTTGGGTCGCTAGGTACGCATCATTTGCTCGGATTGGCAAAATCAAAAAAGTCCAGGATATTAATTGCCTCAACTTCAGAGGTTTATGGCGATCCTTTAGTGCACCCTCAAAAGGAGGATTATTGGGGGAATGTCAATCCGATTGGACCCAGAGGGGTTTATGATGAAGCGAAACGATTTATGGAGGCCATCACCATGGCCTATCATCGTTTTCATGGTGTGGAAGTCCGAATCATCAGGATCTTCAATACCTATGGCCCCAGGATGAGGATAGAGGACGGACGCGCCCTACCTGCCTTTATGGCACAGGCTTTGAGAGGTGAAGGGTTAACTGTATACGGAGATGGAAGCCAGACGCGGTCTTTTTGCTACGTGGATGACCTGGTGGAAGGAATCTACAGGTTATTACTCAGTGATTATGCCTTGCCTGTCAACATCGGTAACCCTGATGAAATCACGATCATGCAACTGGCTAACGAGATTCTAAGCCTGGTAGGTAATAAAGAAGCGTATATCGATTACCGCCCTCTTCCGGAGGATGATCCGAAAGTTCGTCAACCCGATATCACACTTGCCCGGAAATTACTTGGTTGGGAACCTAAAGTAAGCAGGTCAGAAGGTTTGGTCCATACATTGAAATATTTTAAAGAAGCCCTGGAAAAGGATTTAGCCTCATCGGCATAAATGGAAAACATGTTTAAGAACATACTGAACTATAGAGCAACCCTCATTTTTTTATTGAGTTTGTTCCTGTATTCAAACACAGCATTCTCCCAGATCACCGAAGCACAGGCCAGGGACCTGCTTGCCCAGCGTGGCATTCCGGAAGATACACTCAAGGCCCGGTTGGTGGCTAAGGGATATGATCCCGACAATATCACCCCTGACCAACTTGAAAGTATCCAGGGAGTGATACTGGAGACCATCAAGGAAATCGAAGCAGAGCAGCAACCCAACCAGGGAAAAGGACAACCAATCGTTGAACCTGTTAATACCCAAAAGGTAGAACCCATTAAACCTTTAGAGGCACCTATGGTAGAGGTTCCTGCAGTTCCTGAACCTCCCAAGATTTATGGCCAGGAGATTTTCAGGAATAATTCTATACCCGTCTACCAGAAAGCAGATGATTTGGTCGCAAGTGAAACGTATGTGCTAGGCACAGGTGATAATATTGGGGTGGTTGCGTTTGGAAGATCACAATTTGAACAGACACTGGTGGTTGACAAGGAGGGTTTTGTTCAGCCTGGAGACAGGTTGCCTAAAATCCTGTTGAAAGGGCTCAGGTTCGGTGATGCGAAAGAATTACTCTTTCAACGATACAGCCAGTACCATGTCATCAGCCGCAATGAATTCCTGGTGACGCTGACCAAGCCTCGTAACATGACTGTCAATGTCTTTGGAGAAGCTAAAACAACCGGTGCATTTACCTTGCCGGGTACTAATACGGCCTTTAACGTCATCAGTGCAGCCGGCGGCCCTACGGATATTGGTTCCGTAAGGCGTATTAAAGTTATCAGGGGTAATGAGACTATTCCACTTGATGTGTATGAATTTATGTCCAACCCTGGGGTGGCAAAGAATTATTTTCTGCAAAACAATGATTACATCCATATCCCGGTCGCCCAGAAGGTAGTGACGATCCAAGGCGCTGTCACCAGACCGATGACCTACGAATTGCTTGACAATGAAAACTTGTTGAAGTTGGTTGAGTTTGCGGGCGGTGCACGAGCAAATGCATTTTTGTCCTTTGTTCAGGTGACCAGATTCATGAATGATAAAACTATCATCACGAATGTCAATCTGAATGAACTTTCAGCAAGCAAGGGTGACTATATTCTCTTCAATGGCGATATCGTGGAAATCAAGACAATAAGTGAAAGTGCCCAAAACACAGTAAGTGTGCAAGGTGCGGTTGCTTATCCGGGAAAATTAGAAAAACGCGACGGAATGAAGATTTCAGATATGCTCCAACAGAGTGTATTGTTGCCTGAAGCCCGATTGGATTTTGCTTATCTTTTAAGATATCAGGCTGATGGAACCTATAAATTTGAACGTCTCAGCCTTGAGGAGATACTTGCTGATCCTGCCTCGGCATCTAATTATCTTGTGTCAAATCAGGATGTATTGCATGTACTGACGTTGAAAACCTATGTGGATCCCGGTTTCTTTTCTGTCGTTGGAGCAGTTAAGTCTCCTGACACCTTCACTTTCAATCCGACTGGAAGACTCAGGCTTGAAGAAGCTATTATCCTTGCAGGTGGATTGCTTCCCGATGCTTCAGATTTTGGATATATCATGCGTTTTGATCCCCGTGAACCAAAGACCATTGAATACATACATATCAATCTGGTAGAAGCCCTGAAGGATCCATATGCCGCGGCCAATGTGGAAATTAAGGCGGGGGATCAAATTCATATTTTTGATAAAGGAGGCCGTCGTGATGATGTGACCGTTTCAATCTATGGAGCTGTCAGGAACCCGGGCACGTATACGTATGGTCCGGGAATGCGCCTTGAGGATCTGGTAAGTATTGCAGGTGGCTTCAGATTTGAAGCAGATAATGAGAGAATAGATATTGCACGGTCAATATTTGGAAATGGTGAAAGCCTGAAAATCGCTCAATATGCAGCAACGCTTCCCAAGACTTTTGAATCGGATGATAAAACTGATTCCAGTTTTGAATTGCAGCCATATGATCATGTGTATGTGCGAACCATACCAGAGTATGAAGCGCAACGCACCGTGCAACTCGATGGTGAATTAAAATATCCGGGGACCTATCCGCTGCTGCAAGAAAGAGAGCGTATATCCGACCTAATCGAAAGAGCGGGAGGGCTAACTGGCGAAGCATTTCCGGATGGAGCTAAACTCTACAGGCAGGGTGATGGAACGGGTTTGGTTGTGATCGATCTGGACGATATCCTGACAGATAAGAATCATCCTTCAAATATTGTATTGAGGGAGGGGGATGTCATTCAGGTACCCAAGACCCGGGACCTGGTCACCATAGGCGGTTATGTTAATCTCACCGAAGCATATGCCCAGGGATATCTTTCAGGAGAAAGAGCTATATCTGTTGCGTTTCGCGGAGAGAAGAGTGCGAAGTATTACGTTGATCGGTTTGCTGCCGGCGTTAGTAAAGACGGAACGATGAGTGAATTGCGTGTTCAGTATGCAGATGGCAGGGTGCAGAAAACAAAGAAATTCCTGTTTTTCAACAATTATCCGAATGTCAAGAAAGGTTCCTACATAACTGTAGGACCAAAGAAAATAAAACCGGTCAGTGAGAAACCGGAAAAGAAAGCCGACTGGGGAAGTATCTTGCGGGACACCATGTATCAGGCTACAGCAGTGCTTACTTTGTTGATCCTGGTAGATGAACTAGCTAACTAGGTTTCTTGTTTCCAACGCTATGGTTAAGATAAAGGATCTTGAATTAGGGGAATTCCCGCTGTTGCTGGCACCTATGGAGGATGTCAGTGATCCGCCTTTCAGGTTCCTCTGCAAGGAGCATGGATGTGATATGTTGTACACTGAGTTTATCAGTGTGGAGGGTTTGATCCGCGATGCAGAAAAAAGTATCCAGAAACTGGATATATACGACTCAGAGCGGCCCATTGGTATCCAGATATTTGGTGCAGAGCTGGATTCGATGCTCCAGGCAACGGACATAGTAGTGGAAGCAAAGCCGGAATTGCTTGATATCAATTATGGCTGTCCTGTTAAGAAGGTAGTATGTAAAGAAGCAGGGGCAGGTATCCTCAAGGATATTCCGAAGATGATCCGACTCACCGAAGCAGTTGTGAAGCGAAGCCCGATCCCAGTTACAGTGAAAACAAGATTGGGTTGGGATGATCAGTCAAAGCATATCGTCGAAGTAGCGGAGCGTCTGCAGGACATCGGCATTGCGGCAATATCTATTCACGCCAGGACCCGCTCACAGATGTACAAGGGCGAAGCGGACTGGACACTCGTTGGTGAGGTCAAGAATAATTCCCGTATGCGGATACCTGTATTTGGAAACGGGGATATTGATTCGCCTGAAAAGGCTAAACTATACAAGGAACGGTACGGCGTGGATGGTATTATGATTGGCAGGGCAAGCATTGGATATCCCTGGATATTCAGGGAAATTAAACACTATCTGGCAACCGGTTCACTTTTGCCAGGCCCTACCATTGCTGAACGGGTAGAGGCTGCCCGCCGTCATCTTGCACATTCGATTGTATGGAAAGGGGAGAAGCTTGGAGTCCAGGAAATGCGCCGGCACTATACAAATTATTTCAGGTCACTGGAAGGAATCAAGCATTTCAGATCTTTCCTGGTGACGGAATCAGATCCGGCCGTACTCTACGATATTCTCGAGCAAATAGGTAACCACTATGCTCCGCAATTCCTGGAGCCCGTTTGATCGGCTTTACGCCCTTTGAAAAGTTCTCATCACGTATCAAATAATTTTAAGCTAACAGCGAAAAGTCTTTCTTCCCATTCCGATGAAATTAGATATCACACCTCAAGAGAAAGAACTTTTTGAAGTCATACAGACGGCTGCTGATTACTTACATCAGGATGTCTATGTGGTGGGTGGTTTTGTCCGGGATCGTATCCTGGGTATTCCATGTAAGGATTTAGATTTTGTCACTGTAGGAGATGGACCTGCCCTTGCGGAGGAAGTAAGCCGACGCCTGGGAGCTGCGGCATCTGATCTGTCTGTCTTCAAGACATTTGGTACGGCGATGATCCGGTACAAGGATCTTGAACTCGAATTTGTCGGAGCGCGTAAGGAATCTTACAACACCGATAGCCGTAAGCCTGATGTGGAAGCTGGCACACTGGAAGATGACCAGTTGCGCAGGGACTTTACCATCAACGCACTCGCAGCTCAATTGAACGGGGAAGACAAGTACTCGATTATCGATCCTTTCAATGGACTTGATGACCTGCATGATGGACTCATTATCACCCCTCTTGATCCCCATCAAACTTTTTCTGATGATCCGTTGCGGATGATGCGGGCTATCCGATTTGCAAGCCAACTTTCTTTTCAAATCGATCAGGCTACACTTGACGCGATTACTTCCATGCGGGAACGTATCACCATTGTTTCGATGGAGCGCATCTCCTATGAACTCAATAAGATTATTTTATCTCCCATCCCTTCCACCGGATTCTTATTGTTAGACAAGACAGGATTGCTGAAAATTATACTTCCCGAGCTGGATGCGATGAAAGGGGTAGAACAACAAGCAGGGTATGGACATAAGGATAATTTTTACCACACCTTGCAGGTGCTGGATAATATTTCCGAAAACACTTATGATCTCTGGCTCAGATGGAGTGCCATCCTGCATGACATCGCGAAGCCGGTAACAAAGCGCTTCGAACCTGGACATGGGTGGACCTTTCATGGACATGAAGTTGTAGGTGCTGGTATGGTCGCCAGGATATTCCGAAGGTTGAAATTACCGATGGATGAAAAGATGAAGTATGTCCAGAAACTGGTGAGACTACATCTCAGGCCGATTGCACTGGTGCAGGAAGAAATATCGGATTCAGCCATCCGGAGATTATTGTTTGATGCCGGCGATGACCTGGATGACCTCATGACACTTTGCAAATCAGATATCACCTCCAAGAATCCGGATAGGGTAGCCAGATACCTGAAGAATTACGAGGTAGTCATCTCCAGATTGAAGGATGTGGAAGACCGCGACCACTTGCGAAACTGGCAGCCTCCTATCACCGGTGAGATGATCATGAAGACATTTGGGATTGGTCCCTCCCGCTTGGTTGGAGAGATCAAGGAGGCAATACGGGAAGCTATCCTCGATGGCCAACTGGAAAGTGATTATGATCAGGCATATCAATTTATGATAGAGGAAGGTCAGCGACACGGGTTGGAACCTCCGCAATCCTAGAATATTC
>DATHZY010000451.1:0-3289 GCA_035458325.1 Saprospiraceae bacterium
GGGCTATTAAGGAAGCGTTAAGGTGGTCCGGGCATCCCATTAACACTTTAACATAAGGATTTTAACATTTTAAATCTTTGGTTATCAGATAACTATAATGCATAAAATAATCATATATTTGTCTGCGTCACTTTAGGGCGCCTATTTCAATGGACCAAAACATCAGCACACTATTCGACAAACTGATCAGGGGTGACCGGGTTGCCCTCGGACAGGCCATGACCCTGGTGGAGAGTGAGCGTGCTGAAGACCGGAACCGCGCCATAGATCTTCTGATTTTGTGTGAAGAAAAGCTTCGTGTTCATGACCCATCGATTCGCTTCGCTATCAGCGGAGCCCCTGGAGTGGGTAAAAGCACCCTGATCGAGGCATTAGGCCTGAAAGCCATTTCGAAAGGATATAAGGTAGGCGTTATCACGATAGACCCGACCAGTTCACTAAGCCATGGAAGTATCCTTGGGGATAAGTCAAGAATGTCAGGCTTATCCACCAACACATCCGCATTTATCCGGTCAAGCCCAGCCGGCTCTGTATTGGGTGGCATGGGGCGCAGAAGCTATGAAATGATTACCCTCCTGGCTGCTGTGGGCTACGACCTCATTTTTATAGAAACGGTCGGTGTGGGACAATCTGAACACACTGCATGGCAAATTACGGATGGCTTTATCCTGGTGGTTCAGCCTGGAGGAGGGGACGAATTGCAAGGTATCAAAAGAGGAATAACAGAATTGGCGGATATGGTGATTGTCAACAAGGCTGACGGGGCTCTTGCTCCATTAGCCAATTTGTCAAAACAGCAATACCAGAATGCGCTACATTTTTTCTCCCCGCTTCGCCCGGGCTGGGAACCAAAGATCACCACCTGTTCGGCCCAGGAAGGAACCGGGATAGACAATGTTTTGGAATTTATACGTTTATATCAGGATATTCGGCTCAAGAATACCTCTGCCACGGAAGAACGGAAGCGCCAGGAAACATTCTGGCTAAACTGGTCCCTGGGTATTACAGCACATCAACTCCTGATGAATCACCCTGTTGTCAAGGAGAAATTCAAGAATGCCTTTAACCCCGCGAACCCTGAATCTGTATCTGTATTTAAAACAGCTTTCGAAATTGAGAACCTGATGAAATTGCTCATTGATCCTATAAACCTTAAATCTGAATCCTGAACCGCATATGAAGTTTTATGCATTTTTCATGCTTTCCATCCTTTTAATGTCCATGTCAGAGCATGCCGGCAAATATCCTGTCAGTGAATTTAATTCGCCCGTTAACCGCGACTTTAAATTATCAGGCACCTTTGGAGAACTCAGGACAAACCACTTTCATGCCGGCCTCGATATAAAATCTGAAAATGGTATGTCCGGTGATCCGGTCTATGCCACTCATGAAGGCTTCATCAGTCGGATCCGGGTAGAAGAATATGGCTACGGAAATGCACTTTACATAGAGCATCCCAATGGATTTACAAGTGTGTATGCGCATCTCGACGGATTTTCGCCAGAGATAGAGGCGTACGTAAAGGAGGAACAATACAAAGCAGAAACTTTTAGAATTGACCTTACGCCTGACAAGGAAAAATTCCCGGTTGCACCTCACCAGCAAATAGGCAATATGGGAAACACCGGTTATTCATTCGGTCCACACCTACATTTTGAAATCAGGCACACCAAAGACCAGACCCCTGTCAATCCTTTACATTTTGGTTTTAATGTTGCTGATAAGAGAGCCCCTGTTGTACAACAATTAATCGTTTACGAATACAATGAAAATGGCAGGGCTATCAACTCAAAAGTGATTCAACCCACCTATCAGTCAGCCGGTCAATACACTTTTGAAGCTCCTGTAGAACTCTCCTCCTCCAAAGTTTCCTTTGGTATTCGGGCTTATGATATGCAGGATGGAGCAACTAATCAGAATGGAATCTACAGTATCCAATGCAAGGTAGATGATGATCCTTCCTTTGCCTTTGCGCTGGACGAAATACCATTTGACCAGGCCAGATACCTGAATGCGCACATTGACTACCGGCGGAAAATAAATGAGAACAGGTTCTTTCACCGTTGTCATCCACTGGAGGGCAATAAACTTCCAATCTATTATACCGGTGTTGACAAAGGAATGATTTACCTGAATGCCGAACAACCACGAAACGTTTCCTTGTCTGTAGCAGATTTCAATGGCAATATCTCCACTGTTACATTTGACGTTGTCAGGAACATGAGCCTGCTGCCAAAAGCACCATCATTTCCCCATTATCAAACCCTGGCAGAACCGGATCAAGTGAGTATAGTATCAAAACCAGGGATACAGGTTGTATGGCCTAAAGGTTCATTTTATGAAAAAACTCCACTCAACATTGAAGTCATACCTTCCGATGGCCTTGGTTGTTTCAGTCCTCATTTTGCCATCACACCGACGGATGCTCCTGTGCATCACTATTTCGAAATCAATATAGAAGGACTCGCAGTTCCTGCAGCATTGCGAGACAAGGCCTTTATCGCACGTTGTGAACCAAATGGCAACATAGCCAACTGCGGTGCCACCTGGATTGGTAATAATCTCAGCACGGGGGTCCGGGTCATTAGTACATATACCATTATGGTGGACACAATAGCGCCTAAGATATCCACCCTGCACTTTGGCCCCAAAATGACCGGCTGGAAAAGAATGGCATTCAAGATCTCTGATAATTTCAGTGCCAAAGATCGCGGACGTGATCTGCTCTATGATGCATGGGTTGACGGGAAATGGATCCTGATGTCCCTGGATGGAAAATCCAGTACGCTCACTCACGAATTCGATGGACAACTGCAGCCAGGGGAACATCAGCTGGTCATAAGAGTAACCGATGACAGAGGCAATGAAGCGGTCCTCGAAAAATCGTTTACCTTGTAAAAAAAATACTGCTCATGCGCCGGACATGGACCTCTCGCTGGAAGCCCGGACAAGCTGCCCCAGCTTTTAAAACGTTGCTTCATGACGGTTCGGAATTAACTACCGCAAAACTTCTTGGGAAAAAGTTTATCCTTTTTTTCTACAACCATGATGGATCAGAGACCTGCACTAAGGAAGCCTGCAATATCCGGGACCACTACAAAGAATTGAGCCAACTCGGCTATGCCGTCTACGGTGTCAGTGAGGATAGCCAGAAAAAACACCAGAAGTTTATTTCTAAGTTTGAACTCCCCTATCCGCTCATCACCGACACAGAAAATCAACTGGCAAAACTATTTGATATCTATGGGGAAAAGGAGTTTATGGGTCGCATCAGTGATGCAGTTCATCG
>DATHZY010000452.1:0-3083 GCA_035458325.1 Saprospiraceae bacterium
ATAAGCTTCATAAGCCTTTTATAAGCCTCTAAAAAAAACCTTTTTCCTTCAGATACTCCGCTATCTCTTCACCCGGCTTCACGAGATACGTTTCAAATCCCAACTTCCCTGCCACATCCAGATTCTCCTGCACATCATCCATATACAATGTCAATGCTGGTGTCAGGAATGCATCCTCTGTAATAAATTTAAAGATGGATGGATTAGGTTTACGATCTCCAACGAGGTGAGAATAAAAGGCTTGGTCAAAAAATTGCTTTTCGAATGATTCTACGTGATGCACCTTTCGCACATACCGATGTATCCACTCGAGGTGAAGTGCATTGGTATTGCTCAGCAAATACACACTGTAATTTGATCTCAGCTTTTCCAACATTTCAAGCCTGTATGGAGGTATACCAACCAGCATACTATTCCATGCCTCGATCACATCAATAGCCTGGTATCTGCGTTCACTCTGGCGCAGTATGCTATTGATAAAAATATCGGTGGATATTCGTCCGCATTCATAATCGAGCAGGGCCTTCTCAATCAGTTCCTCCTTGGCATCCGCACGAAATAAACTTCTCAGGCGTGCATAGGCTCCATCAATATCAATATCCACGATGACATTGCCCAGGTCAAAAAGGAGATTTCGTATGTTGTTCTTCAAAGTGTTCGATTATTTTTTTCTATATAAATAAGCTATCAGCTCTCTATCAGGCCAACGATCATCACATATAATCCTGTACCTGCTATCAAAATCCCTGCTACAATCTGAATCCAATAGACATGACTCTCTTTCAGCCAGGAGGTTAGTCTAGGGGCCAGCCAGGCTTTCGTAAAATCACCAGCTCCAAGGGCCAGCATCAACCCTGCATAATACCAGATGGGATTGTCGGATTGCAGGTGCAGAAATACAGCAGCACCGAGCCAAAAAAACAAGGTAAACGGGCTGAGTGAATTGACTAAAAAACCTCCCACAAAAGCTTGCACATAACTTGCTTTCACTAAATCACCTTCTGTAGTAAATGACTTCTTCCGCACTCTCAGCATCAATGCACCCATCACCAGCAATCCAAATCCTCCGGCCAGGAACATACCCAACCGTATGCCAGGTTGTTGCGACCATGAATCAATGGTCGTCGTCATCCAATACGTCAAGCCGATAAATACAAAGTCACTCACCCATGTGCCTGCTGCTGCCCATATACCAGCAAGCCTGTTGACCTGCAATCCATATCGAAGGATGATCATGGTCACCGGACCAAGCATTATCGTAAGCATCATGCCGGTTGCAAAACCTTCGCCTAAGAGAACAATGGATAGAAGATTGGACATCAGTACTTACTCAATGATTGATACGATTAAATTCCTGCGGGTGGCGCTTGATCTGAATTCACAAAGAAAGATCCCTTGCCAGGTTCCCAAGGCTGGTCGACCATGGATGATCGGTATGCTGATGCTCGTCCCCGAAAGAACACTTTTGATATGTGCCGGCATATCGTCCGGACCTTCTTCATCGTGTTGTATGCCTGGCAGATGCTCCGGTGCAAGTCGGTCAAAAAACAATTCGAAATCTGATCTCACTGCCGGATCCGCATGCTCATTGATACAAATACCCGCGGAGGTATGTTGAATGAATACCTGCAACACACCCTGCTCAGGCCATTGTGTCACAGCTTCAAATACTTCTTTGGTGATCAGATGGAATCCCCGCTTGAAAGGTCCTGCAGATAATGTGTAATGGCTTACCATGTTCCTCAAAGATAGGAATCATGTTGGGGGAGTATAAACTAATGTGCGTAAGTTATGGCCTGGGCTTGCTCAAGGCAGGACATTGGAGTAATCCGATGTAATAAACCAATCCAATCCGGAAGGAATAGTAAGCATCATTATTACTGCTGACTCCACGCTGATATCCTGTTGCCCCAATAGGCTCGATGCCTGTTTCAGCAGATCTGTCTGATAACAAAACGGCGATTTCTCCCCGGCGATCCGCGAGCTCAAACATGTCCGGGTACTCGGTGCTGACATCATCAAGGTAATCGGTCCCGGGTTGTCTGACGGACAATTCAACATTCAGACTCCACTCATAGTTGAGATCATATTTCAGACCCATGCCATAGGTCAGGCCTGCTGTAATACGGGCATATTCAGATCCTTTGTTCTGGCCTTCGGTACCTAGTTCTCTCAGCGCATACCAGGTGTCATTTAGCTCTGCCTTAGGATTGTAATAGGTAAAGGCCAATCCTCCAAATACATAAGGGGTAAAATACTTATCCCGGCTGCCATGCACGAGGCTGAAGAAATTGAATTCAAAATCCAGGGAGGCATCAATAAAGTCGGTGCGAAAACTAAGGTTACGGGCCTGCTGGAAGTTGTTTTCTGAAATATCATCCCTGCCATATAGCCTGCCTATGCCAACATCGGCACGGATCGACGTGCGGGTATTAAAGTTATACCGCCCGATTCCACAAAGGGAAAGCCCGGGAGTCTTTAAAGAAAAATTAGGATTGATATCTCCAATATAATTGCTGACCCCGATGAGGCCACCGATCTCGTATCCCTTCTGACTATAACCCGTAAAGCTTAATGCAACGAATAAAATGACTAATCTGTATCCCTTCATATTTTAATTTGGGCGGCAAAGATAGAATCTAACGCATATAGGATGGTAGATCGTATATAGCCTGTGGATTTTAATTGGGCAAAATATATGCCAAATATTTCATAATATGCTGCAAAATAGTGTTATAGATATTTTATAAAAATATCATATAAATTTTATCGCTCGTTCAAGTGGCGCCCCTTGCGCCATCCCGCAGATGGCGGGACCTCCTTGACTTGAATGCAATATTCTTTGCGTCTCCAGACGCTAGAGTTAAATCACCATCTTTTGATATACCGAGAAACTTTTCTTACCCGACAGAGGTTCTGCCCCGATGGGGCAGGATTTGCTCCCGCATTTTCCATTGCTACCGACATTGAGCCCCGATGGGGCTATAGTGCGCTATGCTCTCCCGAAATGCCGTGCAATTGGCGGGATCAGCGCTTCGACCTGCGTCTATGCCCTATCCCATTATAAAAGCATTTCCTTTTAA
>DATHZY010000453.1:0-4952 GCA_035458325.1 Saprospiraceae bacterium
CCGCCACATTCGTAAACAGGGTCATCCAGCCATATTCATCCATCGAGAAAAGTTTATTGATCAATTCCCCATCCCATTTTTCAGATCCATACCAACTGGTAAAATATTCTGAAAACGTAAAGTAACCGTAGCCTGCGGCAAGCACTAACATGATATAGCCGAGGTATTCAAAATGCTGCGGGGTAATATATTTTTCAAGCTTATACATTCTCCGCGTATACCAGGCGATGATGATCAACAGCCCCGTACCGGAATAGATGGCACCTAACACAAAATAGGGCCCGAAGATCGTACTATGCCAACCCGGTCTCAACGTCATCCCAAAAATCCAGGACAGGATCGAAGCCACCATAATGGATATAGGTATCAACAGAAAGGCCATCAGGTTTTGAGAAGAAAGCAATAATTTTTTCTGGCTTTCGAGACCGTTATAGCCAAGGGCTAACCATCTGTATAGATTGTGTTTCCACTTAGGTATGTTCAGATTTGAATCACGGTATACTGCAAAGTCACGTATCAGTCCCAGGTAGAGAAAAAGAAAACTACCGACCAGGAAAGTCATGACCGCAATCACGTCCCATGTCAGTGGTGACTGGAGACGCGGATAGATAAATAAGTGGTATAACCTGTCAAACCTTCCAACACACAATAGGATAAAAATAGGTCCGACGATCACAGAGGCGAGTGTCATTAATTGCGCCAGGCGGATCAGTGGCTTTCCCCATGCTGCCTTGAACAGATGCAGGAATCCCGCGATGATAGCACCTGCATAACTCAGTCCGATCAGGAACATAAAGTTGACAATAAAGATGCCCCAGAACACATAGTCCCGCATCCCGGTGACACCGTGACCATATGCTACCTGCAGATAAAAGGCATATCCTGCTACACCAAGTGTGAGCAGCAGGATGGTGATCCAGATTTTTTCTCCCATGCTGGTATGTTCCATCTGCGGAGAGAAAGTCCGTAATATTTCAGAACCGGTATTTGTAATTTTCATTGCTTTGAAATTCGCTAATGGTTATTGTTGATGCTTCACGCGATGCCTATCCTCCCAGTACATCCTTGAATCGTTCCTTGATCTCCTCTGGCAATTCATCCAAACCTCTTTCGACAGGGAATATCCTGTCCCTTGGAGGCAGATACCAGACGCGTGGTTCAGTACCCAGTTCTTCAGCAAAACGATAACCGCCACGATCGCGGATGACTTCACTAAACTTCACCGTTTCGTCACCATTGGTTACGACATCTTCGTTCTGGTCGCCAAAGTAGAATACACCGTTAGGACACGCAGTAACACAATCCGGCAACTCACCGATACGGGCCATATCCGGACAGAAATCACACTTCTCAACAGTACCCACTCTGGACGGAACACTGGTCTCCGGAGAATATTCAAGACAACTGATTTCTTCGGGCAGGTCAGGTTCATTCCAGTTAAAGACACGTGTAGAATATGGACAAGCTGCCATACAGAATTTGCATCCGATGCAGCGATCTGAATCTATCAACACTAAACCATCCTGGCGCTTGAAGGTGGCATCCACAGGACATACCTTAACACATGGTGGATTGTCACAGTGGAAGCATGTCTTTGGAAACCAATAGGGTGCTGCATCAGGGCTATCCTGCATCAGTTTCACCTGCAACCATTCTTTTTCCTCGGGGAGGTGGTGCATCTTCTGGCAGGCCGTCACACAGTTACGTGCATTCTTGCATTTGGCGAGGTCAATGACCATGACAAATTTGCGGCCTGGAATTCCCTGGCGTGCTTCTTCATTGGATACATGTATGGTCTTTGGCACAGGCCTGAGATGTGCTGAATCAATGGTTACTAATTCACCATCCGGCGAGAGCAGTACCACCTTTTCACCTGCTGCCTTGTCTTTACCCCCGCAAGAGCAGATTGCACTTCCACAAGCTGCGGCAGTAACACCAATAGCGGCCGTTTTGAGGAAATCCCTCCGTTGATTTGTCGAATCGTTATGATTGGCTTCCATGGTTATGGCATCGATTTTTTGGCGGTATCCGACCAGTTGAGAATGTCTTTATTTTTTGCTTTTTCGCGACTGGATGATTGCTCAATCAGCGATTTGCTGACCTCTACTAATTTCCCATCGGCGGTCAGCATCGTCACTTTTTCGTCATCGACCAGGCCGGGGGCCATGGCTTCAACTTTTTGTGTGACCAGCCCAGCTCCGCTCAGCAGTCCGAACGACAGGAACTTCCGTCGCGAACTGTTTTCTTTTGGATTTTGCTTCATGATGATGTAGTGATTAAGTGGGTGATTTAAGTGATTAATAACTCCAGAGACGTGTCATGTTAAACCCGATGCGCCATTCCGGATCCCACAGGGCAAAGTCTGAATTTCCAAAGCCCCATGCCGTGTTATAGGCATTGTTGATTTGTGGTACGATACTTCCGTAGTTGCCGAAGAAAATCTGGAACTGATGCGCGCTGGTGGTAAACTCTACCCCAAAGGATAAATTAGGCTTAGGCTCTGTTTCATCAGAATCAAAATCTGCTGAGGCATGTGTGGTCAGCGGCTGATCATAATTGATCATCAGGCTGGTCGCATTGGAGATTTTATACCGACCGGCAATGGCGATAGCAAAATGATCATTATCGAGTTCCTGTATCGCTCCGGTCTCCGGATCCTTGGCAGGATAGACGGCATTGAAATGGGAGATACTGCCTGATAGCTGCACAGAAAACTTATCACTGATCTTCCGGCCGATGATAATCTGGTTGAAAAACGACCATCGATCTGTACTCTTGAAAGCATCGGGATTAGGAAACTGGCTTTCATCCCTGGTGTCCATGGCAGCATTACCAAAATAGGTGATACTCACCGGACTTCCTCCGCCGGTCATTTGTTTCAAGAGGGCATACTTGGCATTGAAGTCCCAGGTCAGGTTTAGTTTGGTCAACCCAAATCCAACCATCAGGTTGTTGATGGGCACGTAGCTAAACCCCAGGCGAATATTAGATGGAGCATATAAGCCCCAGAAATCTTCATAGCCGTTTTCGACAAGTCCAAACCGGTGTTGGATATCAAACTCCAATGTATTCTTGAAGGGGACCATCACCGTTTGATTGTCAATGATCCAGATACTCTCAAACATATTCTTGACGGGCTTGCGCTCCTCAGCAACCATTTCCGCTTCCTGTGCCCATAAGGAGAACCCCTGCAGACAAAGGAGGAAGAGCATACCAAAAAATTTATATATCGCTGGTTTCATCGCGTTATGATTTTTAGCCTGTTAATTATTTTCAGCTCCTTGCTGTATCCATTGCAGCACCAGTGCATTATTGGTTGCATTGCTTCCGAGTGGAGGCATAGGTCCTTTGGCATCGGTCATCCACAGATAGAGTTCGCTTTGTTCGGGAGTACCTACATTGATATACCCGCCGGTCCAAAGCGCATCATAGGCTGAGGCGGCCCTGAGGTCGGGCGCGACCGATCCGTTATGACAGCCTGCCGAATTGCAGTTGCCCTCGAAAATCGGGATGATGTCCTGTCCGAAGTATACATCGACCGTTGGATCTGGTTCGAAGGGTAATACCTCATCATACTTGCAGGAGGCTGCTGTCGTCAGCAGGATACCTGTATAGATGATCAACTGGATGATGGATTTGATTTTCATATTCGTTTTGTCAGGTTTAAATGCTTTTGAATTCAAAATGAACTGACTTCAATTTCAGAAACTAAAATTACCGCCGTATGGACCGCCTGATTAATGAGATCAATCAGCAGGGGCTATGATTATGATCATATCGGGGTTTGGTTCAAGCATTTAGATCATTCTGGCGGCCCGTTCACCCCGACTGATACCAACTGCCTATGGCTCCTTTAAAATTATAGATAATTGGTAATAAATCGGATGATTTTGTCCAATTTCATTGGGGTTTTCGGCCATTACCCTTGGATGGACGGCCGTGGTGAGCGCAGTCCACCTATTCACACCACCAACCACTGCGTTGTAATCGGCCTCTGGCCGTTGGATGGCGCGTCGTAGTGAGCGCAGTCGAACTATTCTCGCCGCCGACCAACGCGAAATTATCAGGAGATTACAATCGTCGGGGGAAAGGGGAAGATTCAAGGTCAGAAGTCCTACAATAAATCTTTCGATTGAAAATCTTCCACATCTTTGTATTCAGTATGGGAAATATCTTCAATCCAGATTTCCAGGATTTCATTCGAGCACTCAATGAAGCAAAAGTACGGTATGTGCTGGTGGGTGGCTATGCGGTGATTCTTCATGGATACAACCGGACGACAGGTGATTTGGATATATGGGTGGAGAGAACCGAAGAGAATTATATAAGATTAGTATCTGCATTCCGGATTTTCAGTATGCCCGTATTCGATATGTCTTTGGAAAACTTTCTCAACACTGGACAGTTTGATGTATTTACATTTGGTGTGCCGCCAGTGAGCATTGATATTATGCTGGAAGTGAAAGGACTGGAATTTAAAGAAGCATTGTCTATGGCCGAGTGGAAAGTTATCGATGATGTTAATGTGAATTTAATCGATCTGCAATCACTGATCAAGGCAAAAAAGGCTTCTGGCCGGCACCGTGACCTGGATGATATTGAAAACATCGCGTAACATGGAAATGGATTCAGAAGACGTGAAGGAACACAGATTAGATCGCACCGCCTTCAAAATGCAAACGGCAGAGCAGGCTTCGAATACTGTCGCCTACTGGCGTCAAAGGCCTGATGCTGAAAAGTTGCGCGCCGCATACCACCTCTCACTCAGAGCATGGGGGTATGATCCGGAAAATGAACCAAGGCTTGATAAGACGAAGTTTTCCATGAGAAAACTTGAGTAATCGTTTGGCTCTTTTAGAGAAAGCAACCGACATCCAACGCGATGTAATCAGCCCACGGCCGTTGGATGGCGTTTTCGCCGCCAACCATTGGAATTCCAATTGTGAATTCCA
>DATHZY010000454.1:0-7590 GCA_035458325.1 Saprospiraceae bacterium
AAAAAAGGCAAATGGATGAAGGTGTTGAGGATCATCAGGTTATATGGCATTTATTTCTTCGTTTGGTTTGGAGCCAGCACCCTGATGGATTATTTGTTCTTTGAGGAGGTCATTGACAACCAGGTTATCAGAGGAAACCTCTGGACAAGCCCATTCATGGCTTTATTCTTTATGATCTTGAACGAGACCCAAAAGGAAGATGAGCGTGAATCACCTGCCCGTCAAATAGCTGGTGAAAAGGAATAACCCTTGTTCAAAGGCTAACTGCTAGATGCTAGTTGCTAACTACCAACTGCGCTAGTTGCTAACTGCTAACTTTTAACTGCTCACTGCCTTCTGCACCATCGTCAGGATCGTAGCAATCGCCACCGTTTCTCCTGTCTCATCATAGACATCCACAAGGAATTTTACAATTCCCTTGTGGATCACATCTTCTTCTTTCGGATCTACAGGAAGTTTTTCCTTGACAGTCAACCTGACGCCCAGCGTCATACCTGCATACACAGGTTTGGTAAACCGGCATTCTTCAAGGCCATAATTGAGTAACACGGGTCCTTTTCCAGGATCAACAAATAGACCGGCCGCCATGGACAAAACAAAATATCCGTGCGCAACCCGTTGGGTAAATGTTGTTCCCTCCAGGGATGTCACATCCGTATGCGCATAGAAATGATCCCAGCTCACATTCGCAAATGCAACAATATCGGATTCGGTGATGGTCCGCTTGTGTGTGATGACGGTATCGCCGACTGTCAGTTCTTCAAAATATTTTCTAAATGGATGTACACCCGGGTCTTTGTATTGACCACCATACTGATAGATAGAAGTGATTTCAGTTAGGGTTGTCGGCGAACCTTGTATGGCACAGCGTTGCAGGTAATGCAATACACCGCGCATACCACCCATCTCTTCACCTCCACCAGCGCGACCTGGTCCTCCATGCGTAAGCAAGGGCAGGGGAGAGCCATGACCTGTATTTTCTTTAGCACATTCACGATTCAATACAAGGATGCGTCCATGATGAGATGCAGCGCCTACGACAAATTGTTTAGCGATGTCATTATCGTAAGTCACTATCGAGGAGCAAAGGGATCCCTTGCCCATTTTAGCTATTTCAATAGCCTCATCAAGATTTGCATAAGGCATCAATGTGCATACCGGACCAAAAGCTTCCACTTCATGCACCAGTGTTGAAGACAGCGGCTGTTCGTTGACGAGGAGCATAGGAGATAGAAATGCACCTTGCTCTGCATTGGCACCAATGAGTGTGACTTCATTCATATTGCCGTACACCATATTTGTTTCCTGCAGTAATTTTTCAACCTGGCTCCTGACTTCCGCAACCTGTGTTTTACCCGCAAGGGCACCCATACGCACGCCTTCTACCTGTGGATCACCAATGGTCGTCTGTGCAAGCGCTTTGCTGAGAGCTATCTGCACATCTTCCAGCAAATGCGCAGGTACAATCGCTCTACGGATTCCTGTGCATCGCTGGCCGCATTTCAACGTCATTTCCTTACGGACCTCCTTGACAAACAAGTCAAATTCTTCGGTACCTGGTTTTGCATCTTCGCCCAGGATACTGCAGTTGAGTGAATCAGCTTCAAGATTGAAAGGCACTGCTTCAGAGATAATCCTTGGATGGCCTTTTAGTTGTTGCCCTGTAGAGGCCGAGCCTGTGAAAGTCACTACATCCTGTGAGTGGACGTGATCAAGGATACCTTGCGCTGATCCAACTAGTAGCTGGACAGCTCCGACAGGCAAAATACCTGATGCAATAATATCACGGAAGATGGCTTCGGTCACATAGGAAGAAACTGTAGCTGGTTTGACGAGGGCAGGAACACCGGCCAGGAGGTTAACGGCTATTTTTTCAAGCATCCCCCATATCGGAAAATTAAAGGCGTTGATATGTATGGCAATTCCCTGCTTGGGCACCATGATATGATGGCCTATAAACTTGCCATTCTTTGAACTCGCGACAGCTTCTCCTTCCACATGATAGGGCAGGTCCGGAAACCGTCTGCGGAGGCTTGCATTTGCAAATAGATTTCCAATACCCCCTTCGATATCCACCCAGCTGTCTGCCTTGGTAGCACCTGTCTGGTAACTGATCGGATAGTATTTGTCTTTCCGGTCATGCAGATATAAAGCAAGCGCTTTGATCATCCTGCCGCGCTCATGGAAAGTCATCTTTCGCAGTGCGGGCCCACCGGTCTTGCGGCCATACTCCAGTATAGCATTGAAATCCACTCCTCCTGATCGGGAATACGCCACAGGATTGCCGTGTACCGCATTGAGCAGCGTCGTTTCTTTGCCTTCTCCCGGCATCCAACGACCGCCTACATAATTTTCAAGTAATTGCATCGTGCGAAGATACGACCTCTCTTCTGCCCCTAAATCCCCCGAAAGCCGTTGGATGGAGTTTTCTCCGCCAACCACCGAAATACCAATCCTAAATCCATAGAAAATCCTCTATGGAATCTTCCTGGCTGGCGGCGAAAACGCCATCCAGCGGCGATTGTCTCATGACCTTCCTTACATCTCGACCGGAAAGTAAATGCTATTCAATTAGATCCTCAATCCTCAATACTGAATACCGCCTACTGCTTACTGCTTACAGAATACCGCCTACAGAATACCGCCTACCGCTTACTGAATACTGCTTACTTCACCACAGAAACCTTCTCAATCCCACTAGCTCCATCCGCAGTCATCCACTGGATAAAATACATTCCACCTTCCAGTTGATGATTGATGGCTATTACTTTATTTCCTGGTTGAACGCTCTGCCTGAAGACCTGACGTCCCTGGATATCATACATGTGGATCGACGTGACCTCTTTTTCAAAACCTTCGCTTTGTTTCAGGTAGATCGTCTCACCATGTGAAGGATTTGGATAGACAACAAAATATTTACCGGCGGGATATGGATCGTTGGTCGACAAGCCACTTTGGGAAAGTTTGAATTTATCAAAATGTACTTTCAGGATATAATCACCCTGACCTGACGTAGTATCCGTAGCACTGATCATCAGCCTTACCTGATTGATCGGTCCGGTCAGATTCAGGTCGGGATAGGACTTGGATTGCCATGATCCGGTGATCGTATCATTTCTCAACTCTTCCAGCAGGGTTGTATCCACATCATTCGTAAGCCACACAGCAAGTCCTGTGTATTGATTTGGTGGAAATTCGCAAAGCCAGTAATCAAAGCTGATTTTTGGATCAATGGCTTCTGTCAGATCCATAGGTGGTGATATCAGCCAGGTAGTACCTCCACTGACTTCATTGTCCTGCACATTTTCTGAAGTAGAAAGACCGGTCGTGTAGGCAAACCCTCCAAGATCATTGGGTGAATCTCCATCTGAACTGCAAATCCTGTCTTCAAAAAGTAATTGCTGGGATGGTATTCCACGACCCCATACACCGCTGGTAGCATCGCCTGCAATGGTCCAGCCTAGGTCAACATCGAAATTGTCTTTATAACCCTCTACGAGTTGTATGGTCAGTTGTTTTGGTTCATCCATGACCACAATCGTTTCATAGGTATGACCCCATATTCCTGATTGTAATTCATAGGTCCCACCATAGATGGCCGGAAGGAAGAAATCACCATTTTCATCACAGGTTAATTCATAGACCGCATCGGGTCCGAACATCGTCACTTTTGCAAAAGGTACATTGCCTCCTTCACTGAAGAGTACTTTTCCGCCAATGCTATATACAGGAAGCGGCACTAATTCAACAACAGGTGTAAGCACTTCTCCATTGATAAAATCAGCAAGGATCGTCTTCGTGTAATATCCTTCTTTTTCTACTGTGTAGCTATATTGACCAGGGATGGCTTTGCCCATTTTAAAGACGCCATCAAAACGTGTAGGTTGTGGCAAAATGATCTCGTCGCTTACAATAGTCACTATCGCATTATCAACAGGCGCTCCTGTGATAGAATCCACTACAGTTCCTTCAAGAAAGCACGCACGGACGTAATTAGGTTCAAAAACATATAGTCCGGTATTGCGGTCAGAGCTGAGGATTTTTTGTGATGGCAACCATGGATACGTGCCCCACACACCCGGAAAGCCTCCATCAGCACCCAGGAAGGAATCAAAATTTCCTACTTCGACGAGATTGTCAGGACGTGACCCATCCACTATTACCGTGCCATTGGCGTAGTATGCCACAAGCAGCCAGTCTTGTTCCCACACATAAACGTTGTGTACAACATTCCCTAGACCCTCAGTTGCGGCTTGTCTCCATCGATCCAGTTCGATGATATTTCCCGGATCGGTGATGTCATAAGATGTAACATAGGAATTGGATCTTTCGTCTGTGGTAAACATGTATTTACTGTTGTCCGACAACCACGCATTGTGGGTGAATTCACTTGGTGTCCTTACCTGTCCCAGCGTCGTAATATTTTGCGGATCATGTGCGTCGTAGATAGAGAGGTTGCCGGAATAAATTTCAGCACTATAGATGATACTGTCTCTGGTATAGCAGTCATGTGAATATATTGCCGGTGCATAGCCAAGGAATACCGGATCAGTAGGGCTGGAAGCAACATCAAGCATTATCACCCCACCATTATTTAGGTTACTACCATTTAGATAGAGGATGCCATGTTCATCCGTCCAGAGCGTGTGCGCGCGGGTCAAAGGGCGCGGGCCGTCAGCCGTTGGCAAGGAATCCTGCCAAATGTAAGTTTCAACAGAGTCAGGGAGATATTGCAGGTCGATAATTAGAATACCCACATTAGCTTCTGCAGAGACGTAGGCATAATGCCCATAGGTATTGATATCCTTCCAGAGATTGTTTACAGTCGGGACAAAGGCAACTTCCTTCAGGGGAGTACTGTCTACATCAACAATAGCTACCCCTGTATGGAGGCCAACCAGCGCGTATTCTTTACCATCAGGTGCAACCCATCCACAGATATCATTGACCCCAACGGTGTAGGTCACGCTATCTTGTAAGGTCATGTTCAGCTGGGAATAGGAAAATATCGGGGTAATCAATAAAAGAAGGCCAGTCAGGCCCTGGAGGAAGGTAATTCTCATAAAAGGTTACTGATTCATTTGAAAAAGGACTGCAAAATAGGGATTTCAAGCAAGGCAGGAAGTCGTCAACAAGACATTATTGATTTGAGCCAGGTTTCCATGGTGAATATTGATCTCCGCTTGAAACTTCCAGAAAGTCATCGGGGACTACAGTCAGGGGTAAGACAGGTCGTAGTCCATTGAAGCATCTGGAGGGCAATTCCTGGTACAGCTTAGTGCCTTCCGTCTTCCAGTTGATCATTTCATCAGATATTTCCTTGATGATTTTGCCCGGATTACCTGCCACCAGGCTACGCCTGGGTATTTTTTCACCGGCTTTGATAAAGGTGAGCGCCCCGACAATGCACTCTTCCCCCAGTTCAACCTCATCCATGATCACCGAATTCATGCCCACCAGGCAATTCCTGCCGATAATGGCACCATGGATCACAGCACCATGTCCAATGTGGGCAGCTTCTAGCAGCCTGACCGTAATGCCTGGAAACATATGAATAGTGCAGTTCTCCTGCACATTACATCCATCTTCAATCACAATTCCTCCCCAATCTCCCCGGATGGCCGCTCCAGGACCGATGTATACGTTTTTGCCGATGATCACCTTGCCGGTGACAGTGGCCAGCGGATGCACAAAAGAGGACGGATCGACCACCGGAATGTGGTCTTCAAAACGGTATATCATGATTTTCAAGCATTTAGCAGCTCAAAATTAACCAATCATATGGTCCCTGAGCTTGTCTATTGGCATTTTTAGTTGACTGATTGGAGGCAGCCCCTTGCTCCTTGCCCATTGCCCCTTGCTTCCAGCTCTCTGCTATATGCCCTTTGCCCATTTATTGCTATTTTTACCCATTCATAAACTATTGAGTTGGTGGCATCGATCCACAGTATCAGCATCGGGGGCATCAATGGAAAGGAAATTAGGTTAGATCAATTCAAGGGTAAAAAAGTGCTGATTGTCAATGTTGCATCAGCATGCGGATTTACCCCGCAATATGAGCAGTTGGAAGAATTGCACAGGCATTACAGTGATAGATTAGTGGTTTTAGGATGCCCATGCAATGATTTTGGCAGGCAGGAACCTGGTGAGGAGGAGGAGATTCAGTCCTTCTGCAAGACCATGTTTGATGTGACCTTTCCATTGAGTAAAAAAATAAATATCCGGTCCACACCGGTTCATCCATTATACGAATGGCTGACCCGCAAGGCCAACAACGGGGTATCTGACAGTGAGGTAACCTGGAATTTTCAAAAGTATGCCATAGGCCCGCAAGGTGAATGGCAACATGTGTTCACTGCAGAGACTTCGCCCCTCGATGACCAGATTATTAAATGGATAGAAGCCACCTGAAGTATCAGGTATGGCACTATTAGATCATTTTGGCCAGCCGGCAGTCCGGCAACATTTGGATACCATCCTCTCTGGAGGTAGGTTGCCTCATGCCATCATGATGTATGGTGAACCCGGGTATGGAATTCTTCCCGGTGCCCTTTCCCTTGCAAATGATATCCTTTGTACCCATCCACAAAATGGTAAGGCTTGCAGGAACTGCGCATCCTGCAACAGAGCAGCAAAAAATATTCACCCCGACCTCCATTTCCTTTTACCTCTTGCAGGAGCAAAATCCCTGACTGAAGAATATCTCGGACCATGGCGTGAAGCTTTGTCGGAAAATCCGTGGTTAGATGTTTTTCAATGGACCCAGTTTTGCGAGGTCGAAGGCAAACAGGTTGATATACACAAGGAAGATATTCAGCATGTTACCGCTGATCTCAGCCTTCAGGCATTTGAGGGGGGTAACAAGGTCCTGATCATCTGGATGGCTCAGTTTCTCGCCAGGGAAGGTAACCGGTTGCTCAAGATGATCGAAGAACCACCTGAGCAAACTTATTTTATCCTCGTGACCAACCAACGCGAGCAGGTACTACCTACGATCAGGTCACGATGCATGCAGCTTTATTTTCCACCGATGGAGCAAGATGAGATACTACGTCTGTTGGTCGAAGAATATAAGGTTGACCGAAATGCGGCTCCACTGATTGCACGTCAATCCGTCAATAATATGGGCAGGGCCTTTTCCCTTGCGCACAATACCATGATGAATTTCAAGGATGAAATGGCGGCATGGTTCAGGGCGATTATTGGGCGAAAAGGACATGACCTGGCTGGCTGGTCTGCTAAAATGGGTAGCCAGGAAAAAGAAGAACAAAAACAGTTTGCACTCTACTCCATTGCGTTTGTCAGGAATATTCTCTGGGCATTGTCAGCAAAGGATCATTCCGATTTTCCGGTGGAGGGGAGCGAGATGATCAAGTATCTCCATCAACATTACGATCCACAAGCCTGGCACCCGGTCATCCAGTGCCTGCAGTCAGGATATGAAAAAATCAGCCGGAATGCCAATACCAAATTGCTTTGGCTGGCCATGTCTGTTTCTATTAAAAATCAATTAGCGGCGTATCGCCTTCAACATATAAACTCGTAAACTATGGCTTGTGCAACTTGCCAAAGCGGATCTCCAAACGGCTG
>DATHZY010000455.1:0-4957 GCA_035458325.1 Saprospiraceae bacterium
TTCGTCATTAAACTGATTTTCCAACGCATCGATTTTGGCCTTGTGCTGTGCTGAGATATGCGGATAGAAATGCCTGAATATGGTAGCATAACTGGCATTGATGGAGGCTGGCCAGTGATATTCCTTTGTCAGGTCTGCGACGGGTATTTCGAGTCCTTGAAACTGGTAGCGCAGCGAATTATATTCAGGCATGCCTGGGACGGCAGATTCGTAAGCTGCCAGTCCGGTATAGGCTAGCAGGCGGGCCGCTGCCGGTGGACGATAGCCTGGTGAATACCGGTCGATTTCAAGGAATAAGTTATACCAACTCAAGGGAAGGGTGGCGTCATAGGATGAAACCTGCTGTGTATCCGGGGTCACATTGACATCTTCTTTGCAGGAAGTAGCCCACAATGAGGCCACCACCACCAGAAGCAATCCAATTTTGCTCAAGGAGTGAATTTTCATTTGGAATTTCGTTTTGATTAGCTTTTTAATTGAAGACAAATATATCCACAATTTTATTTTCAATACAATATTAGAAAATTCTAATAAATGCCGCTTGCAGAACTTCTTTTACGGCGGCGGAAATTGATTATACGGGTAGCTTTCGCTGGCTGCAAGTCTTTTGGAGATGGACAGTTTCGATTTGTTTTCTGCATTTTATTTACCTTCAATCTTCTTCCCTCGCACTGCACCCCTGGTATTTTATAATCCATAAACCATGAGAAACACCATTTCCATTGGCTTACTATTTTTTGTAATTCAAGTCGTTGCCCAACCAGGGACCGTGAGCGAACACCTCAAGGTTGACCAATTTGGTTACCCCCCTGATGTCCAGAAGATATGTGTCGTCAATAACCCGACAGCCGGTTTTGATTTTGAAGCCGGTGATTTCTATACTCCAGGTGCTACGCTGCAGGTTGTAAAAGCTTCAGACAATAGTATTGTGATGTCCGGCCCTGCTATTGCCTGGCACGGAGGAGTAAGTTATGATCAGAGTGGTGATGAAGTCTGGTGGTTTGATTTTTCCTCCGTGACCACACCCGGGACGTATTATATCTATGATCCAATCAATGCAAGGCGATCCTTCACTTTCGATATCAAGGATGATGTCTATGTAAATGTCCTGAAGCAATCGGTCCGGATGTTTTATTACCAGCGATCAGGCTTTGCCAAGACAGCCCCTTTCGCCTTTGACTGGACAGATGGTGCAAGTCACCTGGGTTCGCAACAGGATCTGGATTGCAGGTTGGTGACCAATCCGGTTCCCGGTACCTCAAAGCAATTGCACGGAGGATGGTTTGATGCAGGTGATTATAACAAGTATGTCAACTTCACCTACGAACCCATCCATGACTTGAGCCTGGCGTATATCGAGCGCCCGGAAGTATGGACGGATGATTATAATATTCCGGAATCCGGCAATGGCATTCCTGATCTGTTGGATGAGATGAAATGGGAATTGGATTGGCTTCGAAGGATGCAGCTTACCAATGGCTCCATGCTGATGAAAGTATCCGTAACAGATTTCTCTGCTGCCAGTCCGCCAAGTGCCGACACAGGAGCACGCAGGTACGGTCCAGCACAAGCTTCGGCCACACGCACTGCAGCAAGTATGTTTGCTATCGCTGCAATAGCGTATAACCTCACGGGTCATCCTGCCATGCAACTCTATTCGGATACCTTAGAGCAAGCAGCCATCAATGCATGGAACTGGATAATAGCTAATCCAGCTTACTCAGACTATGACAATGCAGGTTTCAGCAGTATCAGCTCTGAAATAAATGAATACCAGCAATTTTCAGCCCAGGTAGGTGCAGCTATTGCTTTATTTGCCCTTACGGGTCAAACGGTGTATCGAAATTATGTCGATGAACATTATTTTGAGTTGCACCCCATCCAATGGGGATTTTGGTATCCATGGGAAAGTATTATCCAAAATCTGATGTTGTATTATTCCACGTTGCCTGATGCGACAGCCGCTGTAAAAACTGCAATTCGTAATTCTTTTTCAAATTCAATGAATTGGAGTGATCCACTCCTCCCTGCTATTACAAACACCAGCTGTGCCTACAGGGCTTTTCTGCAAGACCAGGATAACGTTTGGGGTAGCAATCGACCAAGAGGTCATACCGGTTCTATCTTCTATAATGTCATCCAATATGATATCAGTGGAAACACCTCCGTATACCGTAATGCTGCACTTGGATACATCAATTTCCTCCATGGTGTCAATCCGATCAGCACGGTCATGCTGACGAATATGTATGAATATGGTGCAGAAAAATCTGCTAATGAAATGTACCATAGCTGGTTTGCCCATGGCACCAATTATGACAACGCGATCACTTCACTCTATGGGCCTGCGCCTGGTTATCAGCCGGGAGGGTTTAATCCATATTTTCATCCTGATCCATCCTACAACGGAGATATCGTGCCACCTGAATTGCAACCATCCCTCAAATCATACAAGGACTGGAATACCAGCTGGCCTGAAAATTCATGGGAAGTTACAGAGACGTCTATTTCCAATCAGGGTTCCTATGTTAAATTGCTATCCAGGTTTGTTCCCACACCATGTGTTAAAACCATTACCAATGCATATGATGCCGGCTTCGGCACACTACGCCAGGCTATTGCATGCGCAAGTGCAGGCGATACGATCAAATTGAAATTGCCACCTAACACAACGCTTCAACTGAGCAGCCAACTGGTCATCAATAAAAATATTGTGATCGTCAATATGCTTTCGGGTCAGGCTCCGGTCCATTGTGTAGTATCCGGTGCTGCCATAGTAATCAATAGTGGTCAGACAGTTCATCTTCACGACATATCCTTCACTGGCGCATGCACTAATATCATTCAAAACCAGGGGAATCTACATTTGCACCATGTGAAGTTTGATGCGACCGGAGTGACCAGTAATGTTTTGAAAAATCTTGGCGGTGAAGCGAAGGTGTATGGATTAGTGGAGTTGAAGGAGTAGAGCACAACGGCTTAAGGGGCTAAAGAGGCTTATTGTTTGAAGGGCAAATCATCGGGAGGCCCGCAGGGCCATGCACCAAACTGTTATTTGAAGGCTATGCCTTCAAATCTATATTCATATCTGATTCCATGTGAAGATCATCGGGAGGCTGGTTGTGCCAGCCTTGCCACAAGCATATTTCCGTTCTGGGCTAAAGCCCCAAATTTAAATCCAATGGATACCCCGGTTTGAAAGGCGGGGCAATTATAAATTTCCATCTCAATCACTCAACGCACTCTTGATTGGCGTGAATTGGCGAAAATAAGCGGTGGATAATTTTTATTCCACGATATAAACCAGGTGTGATTCCTGAAACCGAATGCCACTGATTCTTAATACATACAAACCCTGAATGAAATGGTCTGGAGTTATAGTGAAGGTGTTTTTGTCAGACAATTTTACTTCGTTCTGCTTGAATACCTCCACCCCGGATATGGATGTAAGCGAAACAGAGAGATCATCGGTCAGAGTAGCAACTTCAATGTTGATCATTGTATTCGCCGGATTTGGCCATACGCTGATTTTAGGACCGCTTGCTTCAACGGGCAATTGACTCCCTGTCGTCACTCCACCTTCAAAAGCCCCAACCGAACGGGGATTTAGAAAAGGCTCTCCAATATAATCATCAACCGGATCAACCACAGCATACCCTGCACCCACCGCCGCACTCCCTTCCATCAGGCTAAAGTCCTCCGCACCTGCATCCACAAACTGAGGATCTTCCCCTACAATATTATCTGTGTCTTCAACGGGCAAGTCCGGACCTGGCCAATTGTTATCTTCACTATGATACCACAGATTGTTAGAAAAAGTAAATGTCTCAGGAGCAGTGTTCGGCCCGATGTTACATTCCACGCTGACGAGATCGTCTATGTAGATGATATTGTTGCGAAATGTATTGTACCCACACGGAGGGAATCTCTCTGGATCCACCGTTTCCTGCAGGATGCGCAGCACCCACTTGGTGGGAAGATAAATGGTGTTGTTGACTACTTCACAATTGATAGAGCCAACAAATGCAATGGGCGCATCAGAACCAATAAATATATTGGAATAGACTTTCAATTCTGCTGCTTCATAGGGAGCCTCAAGCGGCCTGAAGAATTGTAATCCGGTCGAACCACCCAGGTTTAAAGCACGACTACCGCCATTCTTAAAAAAATTTCTTTCGATCCGTATGTTACTCGTCCCGCCTTTTGCCTGCACGGAGTTGGAGCCCTGGTTTTCAAAATGGCATTGTGTGATCAGGCCATCATGGCAACCGACCATATCAATGCCACTTCCTCCGGGAGAGCCATTCATGAAGACACAGTTCCTGATTACAAACTGATCAATGCCCGACATTTTCAACAGGTCATTATTTCCGGTCGCATTGATATTTCGAAAGGTGCAGTCTTCAAAGGTGATATGATGCGCAGGAGTTTCATAGGAGCCACCGTCATCGAAGTTCACTCCATTGCCGGTTTGGTCCTGGAATATAAATCCCTCGATATGCAGATAGGCGGCATCCGTGAATTGCCAGGCATTTGAGCCTCCTGAAAAGATCACCAGATCTCCTGGTGCAGTATGTATATAGATAAGGGCCGAAGAGGTCCCCTGCAGATCCGCTACAAACAATCCTCCTTGGTAAACACCTGCATGCACAAGAAGCGTATCCCCGGGATCAGCATCCGGTGCTGCCTGTTCGATAGTAGAATAGGGTTGACCAATTCCCACATGCAATGTAGTGGCAGTGACTTGCTGGAATATACCGAGCAGTAAAATGATAAGGGTGTTGGTGCGCATGGTGTCCTGAGTTTTTACAAGATGAATATACGTTATTACTGACTTGTTTACTTATAATCTATCCCGCTCGTCAGGAGGCGAGCATATATCAGGTTCAAGTCTTCAGACTTGAACCAGCGTACCTTTTTATATAATTAAGAAAAAACTGTCTCCAGACAGTCCCTA
>DATHZY010000456.1:0-2617 GCA_035458325.1 Saprospiraceae bacterium
ACCGAAAGTGAAAAGCCTTGTCTTTATTGAGGTGTATGGTTGAGAACTTCCCATTTAAACAGTGTCGGGCATACCCTTTCCTCGGGTCGGATTCCTTATCTTTGCACCCCTTATGAAGAATATCCGCAACTTTTGCGTCATTGCCCATATAGATCACGGTAAAAGCACCTTGTCTGACCGCCTGCTTGAGATCACCAAGACAGTCGCCATGCGGGATATGGTGGCCCAGACACTCGACAATATGGACCTGGAGCGTGAGCGTGGGATCACGATCAAGAGCCACGCGATCCAGCTTTATTATACCCGCCCCAATGGGGAAACGTTTACGCTTAACCTGATTGACACCCCTGGACACGTGGATTTCTCCTATGAAGTCTCCCGTTCGATTGCCGCCTGCGAAGGCGCGCTATTACTGGTGGACGCTACCCAGGGCATCCAGGCACAAACGATATCCAACCTTTACCTGGCGATTGAGCATAACCTGGAGATCATCCCTGTACTCAATAAGATAGATATGCCCAATGCCATGATCGATGAGGTCACCGATCAGATCATTGACCTGGTGGGTATCCCTAAGTCAGACATCCTCCTGGCCAGCGGAAAAACAGGCGAAGGAATGGATAAGATTCTCGAAGCCATCGTTGAGTTCATCCCGCCTCCAAAAGGTGATCCTAACGCTCCGTTGCAAGCTTTAATATTTGATTCTGTCTTCAACTCTTTCCGGGGGGTTATTGCCTATTTCCGGATATTCAACGGTACGATCCATAAAGGGGAGAAAGTCCGGTTTGTCAATACAGGGGGTGAATACAATGCCGACGAAGTTGGCATCCTCCAGATGGATCAGGTTCCTAAGCCGGAACTGTCTGCCGGCAATGTGGGATACATCATCACCGGTATTAAAGAATCGAAAGAAATCAAAGTGGGTGACACTATCACCACGGCAGCAAACCCTACGCAGGAAATAGTGAAAGGCTTTGAAGATGTCAAGCCGATGGTCTTTGCCGGTATCTACCCTATCGATAACGATGACTTTGAAGATCTCAGGGATAGTCTTGAGAAATTGCAGCTCAATGACGCGAGTCTCGTTTTCGAACCAGAGACTTCTATTGCATTAGGATTTGGATTCCGTTGCGGCTTCCTGGGGATGCTTCACCTGGAAATCATCCAGGAGCGATTGAGCAGAGAGTTCAACCAGGAGGTTATCACTACGGTACCCAACGTATCGTACAGAGCCTTTACGAAGCGCCAGGGACTGATGGTCATCAATACACCCAACGACCTCCCTGATCCTACGCTTGTTGATTATATCCAGGAACCATACATCCATGCACAAGTCATCACGAAGCCTGAATATATCGGCGCGATCATGAACCTGTGCCTGGAGAAGAGAGGGATGCTGATGCATCAGAATTATCTCACACCAACCCGTGTTGAGTTGAGTTTTGATCTTCCACTTGCTGAAATCGTATTTGACTTTTACGACAGGCTCAAGTCCATCTCGAGGGGTTATGCCTCTTTTGATTATGCCCCTAAAGATTACAGGATTTCTGAACTGGTCAAGCTGGATATTCGCCTGAATGGTGAACCCGTCGATGCACTATCATCCCTTGTACACAAGGACAAAGCAGAAGCGTTTGGCCGGAAAATATGTGCGAAGCTGAAAGACCTGATTCCGAAGCAACAGTTTGTCATCGCCATCCAGGCTTCCATCGGTGCTAAGATCATCGCGCGTGAAACCATCTCGGCTATGCGTAAGGACGTTACTGCCAAGTGTTATGGTGGTGACATCTCGCGTAAACGCAAGCTCCTCGAAAAGCAAAAGGAAGGGAAGAAGAAAATGCGTCAGATCGGTTCTGTAGAAGTGCCTCAGAAAACATTCCTCGAAGTTCTTAAACTGGATTAATGCTCCATGGGCCAGCCAGCGGGATTATCGTATGATCGCATTCCATGGACGTGGATCCTGGTGGCCGCAGGTGCTCTCTTTTACATTCCCTTTATCGGAGGTGTAGCGCTCTTTGACTGGGACGAAATCAATTTCGCGGAGATCAGCCGGGAGATGATGGTGACCGGTGATTACCTCAATATCCAGGTCAACTACAAGGCTTTCTTTGAAAAGCCACCTTTCTTTTTCTGGCTGCAGGTGCTCAGCATGAAAGCGTTTGGCATCAATGAATTCGCCGCACGTCTACCCAATGCCTTGGCAGGTATCATGGTACTTGTCTTATTGTACAAAACAGGCAGAAGATGGATCGATCAACGATTCGGATTATTCTGGGCACTGTCCTACCTGGGCTCAATACTTCCTACGCTTTATCACAAGTCCGGTATCATCGATCCATGGTTTAACCTCTTTATATTTTCTGCCATCCTGGCCTGGGTCGAAGGTGTCAAAACCACTTCACTCAAATGGTACCTGTTCAGCGGCTTGTTAAGTGGCATGGCGGTGCTGACCAAGGGGCCTGTTGGTCCGCTACTCATCGGTATGACCGTGTTGATCTTGCGTCTATGGTCAAGAGATAAAAATTACCTGGGAGTCAAGAGTGTCTTGCTGTTTATCGTTGGCAACAGTGTCGTTGCGGGTATCTGGTTTGGGATCAACTGGATTTCCAACGGTCCG
>DATHZY010000457.1:0-4897 GCA_035458325.1 Saprospiraceae bacterium
CAAATCATAAGCAATAACTTCTTCATATTTTAAATCAGTATGCATTTTCATAGGCGGCATTTCCGCCTGTTTTGAATTGATGCCACAAAAATGCGGGTGTAGTACAATAGCTACAAGGACTTAATGATGAATTGCAAATAATGGGGGATGAAGTGTGGGAAATCCGTCTTGCCCCTAAATCCTCCCGCTGCTCATATGAGGCGGGATCCGCCGTGCTGAGCGGAGTCGAAGTATTCGCTTTGCTTCGACCTGAAGGGGACCTATTGTTTGGACTTATATAACTGGAGAGCTTTAACTAACACGCGTCAGATGTCTACGCTAAAAAAAGCTACGACAACCAATGGGAGATGCGGATAAATTGCATTCAAGGTCCTGTGAATTTAACGAGCTGCGAAACGCTGACACGCGTCAGGAGACGCGGATTATATTGCATTCAAGTCTTAGACTTGAACGAGCGACTTTATTTTATTAATTTGAATCTTCCTCAAAACTACTCACTACTCACTACTCACTACTCACTACTCACTACTCACTACTCACTACTCACTGCTCACTGCTCCTTGCCCTATGCTGCTCTATGCCCTATGCCCTATGCTCTCTGCCTATTTACCCATCCACTCCTTAAACTGACTCACCTTCTCCCGGCTCACGAGGGCTTCCTTGTCAATCGATGGTTTAAGATTTAGTTTCAAGCGATTGCCGAAGTAGTCATGGATCTGGTCGATGCTCTTGATGGACACCATAAAGGCCCGGTTGATCCGGAAATATTGTTCGGGATCCAGCATCTGCTCAATCTCGTCCATTGTATAGTCGACGATATATTTCTTGTCATCAAATGTCTTGAAAAAATTGATCCGGTCATCGCTGAAGAAATATGCGATCCTGTCCATCTCAATGGAAAGTAATTTCTGGGCGTGCTTGACCAGGAAGCGCTTACGGTATTCTTTGTGCTGCAGGGTCTGTTGTAATTCCTTCACCAATGCCGACATCTGCGGATCACCTGGTTTGTCCACATGGAAGGTTTCCTTCATCTGTTGGAATTTGGATATCGCAGCCTCGAGTTCATCCTTTTGAATGGGCTTGAGCAGGTAGTCCACACTGTTGACTTTGAAGGCCTTCAGGGCATACTCATCATAACTGGTGGTAAAGATCACCGGACTTTTCACCTTGATGAGGTTGAATATCTCAAAGCTTTGGCCGTCAGCCAGCTCAATATCCATCAGGATGAGGTCCGGGCGTGGGTTGGATTGTAACCACTCCACGGCCGCGGCGATACTATCAGCTGTCCCTGCCACTTTGAGGCCGGCGTCAATGGCCATTAATGTCTTCTGCAGTTTCTTGACCGCCAGTTCTTCGTCTTCGACTATAAATATGTTCATACTCAGGTCTTTACTTTTTTAGGGGATCAGTGAATGTAAACACCATACTATGCAAATGTGCAGGTCCCGGGGCTGGAAAGCAACGAGGTCCTGCACCAGATGCGAAGAACGCTGTGCCAACTGCTATTTCAACAGGATGAATTGCAGGCCTTATTTTCATGGCAGGACAGGTATGGTGACTATAAACTGATCTTTGGTTTCTTCTACCTTGACATCCAGGCGGTTGAGGAGCCTGTATTTCTCCCGGATATTGGCCAGGCCGATACCCGTGGATTCAACAGAGGACTTTGTTTTCTTACGCAGATTGTTGGTGACCGTCAGGTATCCGGGTGGCGTCGAGGAAATGACGACATGGACCGGTTGCTGCTTGCTGATGATATTATGCTTGACGGCATTCTCTACCAGTAATTGAAGGCTCAGGGATGGAATTTCCTTATCCTTGATAGCCGGATCGATATCCATGTCCATTTTAAAGCCATCTCCAAACCGGGTTTGAAGCAGCTTCGCATAAGACCTGATAAATTTGGCTTCCTCCTCCACGGTACTCATTCCGCTCTCATTATTCCGAAGGAGATAGCGGTATACTTTACTCAGCTCATCGAGAAATTTTTCTGCCTGGTTCTTATCTTCTGTGATGAGCGAAGACAAGGTGTTAAAGCTGTTGAATAAAAAATGTGGGTTTACTTTCTCCTTCAGGACATCAAATTCCTGCTGCAATTGCAGTTGCTCTATCCGCTCTTTCTCCGCCACCGCTTCTTTTACCTTTTCAATGATGTAGATGACTTCCCACAAGGATTCAAAAATGATATTGACACCAAGCCCCACGAGATACCCGTACTTCAGGTCATTTTCCTTAAGCTGGTATCCATAAACCTGAAAAACATGGAAAACAAAAAAGATCAGGAGTACGGAGGGGGTCATCACCAGGAAGTTAACCGCCACCTTGTAGATAACTCTTTTCCGTGTCTGGCCCAGGGATGGCCATTTCGTGATGAGATAATAATCGTACACATAATGCAGGCGCCATGATAAGGTCCCGATCACATAGATAATCGGATACGCCACTAACCAGATCCCTAACTCATGAAACAGGCGATCTCTGTACATGATGTAACACAAGGCCAGGGAGATAAACGGCATCGACAGGATAAAACCTATCACCTGATAGCGCGGAGGCATGGGTAGTTTGAACCGGAAGCTCATGCAAACGTAGTTTCAGATTCAAACAATGGCAAGGAAATTATTCGTTGCTTTTCCGTCTCTGTGACCTCTACTTCCTGCATGTTCATCAACCTGTACTTGGTGATGAGGTTGTCCAGGCCTTCATCAAGGCTGAGGTTCTGGACAATAATCTTTTCGTGCAGGCTATGCGTGATGATCAGTCGTCCGTTGCTCGCTCCGGTGATCGAAATGCGCAGCGGCTCCTTCTTGCTCAGGGCATTGGTATAAATGATGTTTTCGAGGATGACCTGCATGCTGAGCGGGGGAATGAGTTTATTCATTAACACCTTCGGAACATCGACCTCGATGACAATGGAATTTCCAAATCGGGCCTTGGTGAGATAGAGGTACGACGATGCAAATTTCATCTCATCCGCCAACGGCACCAGGTACTCATCATCTCCACGCAGGAGATATCTGTGCACCTTTGTCATCTCATCAAGAAATTTTTCCGCCTCCTCTTCGTTTTCCTGGATCAGCCCCGATAGGGTGTTAAAGCAATTGAATAGGAAATGAGGATTGATCTGTCCCTTCAATCCCAGCAGTTTACTGCGCTGATAGGCATTCTTCAGTTTTTCACTTTCCGACAATGAACTCTTCCAGTTTTCCCAGTTGGCCATCCCCTCATTGATAAAGGTGATCACAGTACTCATGATGCAGCCATACAAAATGGTCCACCATACCATGCCCGTCATTGGAACACACCCTAAGGTGATCACATGGGTAAAGATGTAAAAGGCGCCATATACCGCACCTATGTTCATCACATAGAAAAAAGGCAGCATCAGCCTGACGCGCTTGAAGAGGTCCCCGGCTCCCGGATTGCGGTTCTTGATGACGACCGCCAGCGAACCGAATACAGCATAAATGACGAAGAAATATGCCGCACTGGTAAGGAAACTCTTGATAAAACAGGAGACAGAGCCGAAGATGCAGGTCCCAAATATGAGCAGGTTCATGAACACGATGTATGGCGTGATGATCCATACAAAGACCACGGGTTCCTGACTGCTATAGCGCTTTATGGGCATGGGACTAAGGTAACTAATCAGTCATCAGGCCCGGCACCAGGTCAGGCAGGTTGTCCATAAAATGTATGAACTGTTGAAAAGGGTACATGAATTGTAATAGGCATAGCATGGCCTTCGCCGTTGCAGGAGCAACGCAGTGAGTGTTGCCGAACTATTTGCCCCTGCAACGGCACTGGCCGCTGGATGGCGTTCTCGCCGCCAGCTATGATGGTTACAAAGAGGACTCTATATGGAATTACAGTAGGTATCGAGGAGGTTGGCGGAGATAACTCCATCCAACGGCATTTCGGTTTTTTACTTCGGTTTGGAATTGATATGGTTGCAGGAGCAAATTCCTGCAACGGCCCTAATCCTTTTCGTTCAGGATGATCGGCACATTCTTGCCGGCAGGCATGATGATGATCTTGGCATTGGGTGACAAGGCGATTTCCTTATTGGCCTTGATCATCTCGTATTGCAATTGCTTATCACTGAGCCCGGTGCTCAGGATGCGCTGATAGTCAGCGATCCCCTGGGCCTCCACCCGCTTACGTTCTGCTTCCTGCTTTTCCTTTTGCAGCACAAAGGTCATTTTCTGCGCATCCTGCTCTGCGTTGATTTTTGACTCGATCGTAGTCTTGACCGATTCCGGCAGCATGATGTTTCGTACAAGCATGGATTCAAGTTCAAGGCCTCTGATGTCAAATTCGGCCTTGACATTTTCAAAAATCTTATGTTGAAATTCGTCCCGCTTTGTGGAATACAAGGAAATAGCATCATAGGAAACCGCGTTGTCCCTCAGCTTGGTTCGCACCATAGGCCGGACGATGACATCCTTATAATTTGTACCAATTTCCTTGAGGATCTGCGGTGTCCGTTCCGGCTTGACGCGATACAACACGGTCACATCGATGATCACTTCCAATCCGTCAGAAGAAAGCACCCTGATCGCATCATCCACCATCTGACCTCCTTCATCATGTATTCCGGACATGGTATAGTTTTGGGTCTTGGTATCAAAATGCGTCACCTTGACCATCGGATTGATAAAATTCAATCCCGGTTCCAGCGTGTTGTTCTGGACCTTACCAAACAAGGACTGCACCCCAATAGTGCCGGCATCAATTTGGACGATCATCGAAGAAATCAGTCCAAGGAGGATCAGCACTACAGCTATCGCCTTGCCAAGCGCATGATATTTAAACCATGGGGAAGTGCCTTTCGTGGACAAACGGATGCCTACAAACAATAGAATTCCTATAAATACGAGTGCCATAACGAGCGTTT
>DATHZY010000458.1:0-6503 GCA_035458325.1 Saprospiraceae bacterium
AGGCATCAAAGAGAAGCCATCACAAGGTCACAACCCTGTGTTTCCTCTATGAGTCAAGAAGCGACTTGTGGGGTAGTGTTTTTTTATGGCTTGATTAACGAGCCCTTTACGATTTCATCCTCCATGCGAAGGTTGAGTTGCCCATCTTTAGTGATATGCATCATCAGGTTCAGTATATTATTACCATACATCTGGCTGGCATCCTCTGGCATTTCACATTCCAGGGAGGAGTTGCCTATGATGGTTACACCATTAACCTTAATCGTTTTATCGTTTTCGGTTAACGCACAGTTACCGCCTGTTGATGCAGCAAGGTCGACGATCACCGATCCATGTCTCATGTGTTGGATGGTGTCTGCTTCTATCAGGACGGGTGCTTTTCTACCTCTGACTTGTGCTGTGCAAATGATAACATCTGCCTTCGAGGCTCTCGCCTGAACTTCAGCCCGTTGTCTTGCCAGGTATTCTTCTGATTGTTGGACAGCGTAACCTCCTGCTCCTTTGTCATCGGTGGCTCCGGCTACTTCAACAAACTTTGCGCCCAGACTTTGCACCTCTTCCTTTGCAGCAGACCTGACATCAAAAGCCTCAACGATCGCTCCGAGTTTCCTGGAGGTGGCAATCGCCTGTAATCCTGCTACGCCGGCTCCTATCACCAATACCTTCGCAGGCCGGATACTTCCTGCTGAAGTGATCATCATCGGAAAATACCTTGGCAGGTTTTGGGCTGCAAGCAGGACAGCTTTGTACCCGGCTATAGATGCCATGGATGACAATACATCCATCGCCTGCGCCAGGGTCGTCCGGGGAATCATATCCATGCTCAGTGACTTAAATGGATATTGTGCCAGTTGGCCATTGACTGTATCGTCCTGATAGGGTCTGAATTGTGATATCAATAATGCACCTCCATGGATTTGTGCCAGGTCAGAATCTCCGGGTGGAAATATGGAAACGATGATATCAGCTCCTTTCAGGATGGCATCACGTCCCTTTACCTGGGCCAATCCTTCATACATGGCATCATTGAACCCCGCTTCAGCTCCGGCTCCTGTTTCAATCCACCAGGCGGCGTCTTTTATCTTTGACTTTTTTACATTGTCTGGCGTGATAGCGACTCTTTTATCCCTGCTTTCTTTTAAAACACCTATGATTAATGACATGATATTTGTTGTGTTAGAGTCCCGAAAGATACTAGTATTATTTGCTTTGATTAAATACTGAATGATTTTAGCCCGCCGGAGTGATGGCTGTCGTCCTTGTTTTATTACCTTATCTTTAGGATATAACCCCTATGTTTTTCCTGTTTCTCAATACCATTTGCAATGAACCAAACAGTAGTGCTTATACACGGATATGGCTTTGACCAGCGTATATGGTCTCCGGTCGAACTTGCTTTTAATGGTTTCCGTGAGGTGCGTTTATCCCTGCCTGGTTTTGGGGGTTCTGCAGGACCTGAACCTTACACGATTGAATCACTAGCCAGCCAGTATTGGTCTCAACTTGATGCCGACGGTGTTGACGCTGTTCATCTGGTTGGTCATAGTATGGGAGGATATGTGTGCATGGAAATGGTGGCTCAACAGCCGGATAGGATTTTGAGTCTGGCACTGGTACATAGTCATGTCTTTGAAGATTCTGATGAGAAAAAACAACAAAGGACTACCACTATAACGGACATTGAGGCGCAGGGCCGGCGTTTTCTGGTCGATAAGATGATCCCTTCTTTATTTGCCGATCCAAACGGACTGAAGGCATTGATCCATATTTTGAAAGCCAGAGGAATGGAGTATGGGGACGCAGCCTGGATAAACGGGACGCGTGCTATCCGTGATCGAAAAGATCATACCGAAACCTTGAAAAATATAGCTGTTCCGGTGTTGATGGTCATGGGGGAAAAGGATACTGCCGTTCCTTCCGCCTTAGCGTATAAGCAAGCCGGGCTCTCGGCCCGAACAACATTATTTGTTTACCCGGATACCGGCCACATGGCCATGTATGAAAATACGTCCCGGCTGATTTGTGACCTGCTTGATTTTTATGCGTTCTCTTAATGTCGCTCTCGAGGATTCCATTTACATTTTATACTTCTCCAGGATCGCCTCATTATCAGCAATATTTTTCTTGAGTTTTGCAATGTCCTTTTCGGCCTTCTCCTTTGCCTTCAGCTCTTTTACTTCATCATCAGGGGAGAGTTTTCCCTTCTTCTTTTTCTGGTCGTAATTCTCTATGCCTTTTTGGTAGCTTGCCTCTGCCTTGGCAAGGGTTTTCTTGTCCTTTTCCAGATCTGCTTTTGCCTTGTCTACTTTCTTTTGTGTCTTTTCATCCAGGGTCTGCGGTGATTGTGGTGTTTGCTGGATTGTGGTTGTGGTGACCTGGGCTGTTAGCTGATTGGTCATCAATGTATAGCTGCCAAACAGCACAACCATAAGGATGAATTTCTTTTTCATAAGGCAATCGGTTAGATTTTTACGATTTATCAAATATACACTTGTTGTATTGTTGTTTTATCCGTGGGTGATAGGATCCGGGCCAACTCTTTTGTCCGTACTATTTAGATATTTGTTTTGGGGAATGGATCTTGTTTTGTCCGATCGTTGATATGCCGGCTGTGGTCTCTGTTTGTTTTTTTTAGAATATTTTGTTCAAACCCTGTTGTCAAATCTATTTGCATTTGATTAGCGAGGCAAAGCAGGACCCAAAGGATATCTGTCATTTCATCTTCTATCGCCGCCTTCATGTCGGTTTGTTGCTCACCGGGCTTTAAGTTTTGGTCGCCGTATTTCCTGACCATCCACCGCGCCATTTCACCCACTTCTTCGGTGAGTATGCCCAGGTTGGTGAGTTCGCTGAAATACCCACCGCCATATTGCCGGATCCATATATCTACTTTTTGCTGAGCTTCCTGTATTGTCATTATTCTTTGTTTTTACTGTCAAGGATGATGGTGACGGGCCCGTCATTTAACAGGCTCACTTTCATGTCCGCTCCGAAAATTCCGGTTTGGATTTGTTTTGATGATATCTGTTCCAGATAAGTTTTAAAGTATTCATAGAGAGGTATGGCCTTTTCCGGTCTGGCTGAACCGAGGAAGGAAGGTCTGTTGCCTTTTTTTGTGCTCGCATATAAGGTAAATTGACTGATGAGGAGTATCTCGCCGTCTATATCCTTCAGGGCCAGGTTCATCTTTTCTTCGTGGTCCGGAAATATTCTCATCTGCCATATTTTATCGGCGAGCCACGTAGCGTCCTCTTTTTCATCTTCAGCAGCTATTCCGAGCAGGATAAGAAAACCCCGGCCTATATTTCCTGTTACAGTGCCGTTACTCTCTACACTGGCAGAGCTCACTCGTTGTATAACCGCTCTCATGTCGATGCTTTAATCTTGGCCTGTTAATTATTTATAAACATTAAAGCTAATTATAACGTGTATTATTGTTGTAGTCAGGAGCTGTTTAAAAAAATTTACTCACAGTTCTTTTGTGTTCATTGTATATAGAATGTGAAGAAAAAAGGAAAAACCTGAAATAAGGACTATCAGCCGGACCTGATGGTGAAAAGGGTGAAATTATACCGTGGCTTATCAACATATTTAAAAATATATTATTAAACATTTTTACTTATAAACACTTTTTAGAAGAGCTTAATAAAGTGCATAAGTAATTAATTATCAAATAATTAACATGTTTATAATCATGTGAATTGACGTGTATAAACAAGGGGTTATTCCTGTGCAATATTCCGTGTAAAATAATTTCCACGAATTAACACCCTTAATGATGATGATAAGGATAGTATTTACTTAAAATATCATCAATATCATCCATGAAAACCCAAAAGCGACATCACCTATCTTTGAACCGAAATGGATACTGGAAGTAGCAGAAATAATAATTGGTTGGTTGCCTGGTTGGCAATAGGCCTCTTGATGGTGTTTGTTCAGATCCTGGTGGGTGGGGTAACGCGTCTGACCGGTTCAGGCCTGAGCATAACCCGGTGGGAGATTGTGACTGGTACGATTCCACCCTTGAATGAGGTGGAATGGGAGGAAGCATTTGATTTGTACAAGCAGACTCCCCAATATCAGAAAATCAATCAGGGCATGGAGATGTCCGAGTTTAAGTATATTTTCTTCTGGGAGTATTTTCACAGGTTGTGGGCCAGGACGATGGGGTTTGTATTCCTGATTCCTTTTTTGTTCTTTGTGTGGAAAGGATCAATCAGTAAAGGAACTTTACGAAACCTTGCAGTGGTGGTTTCCCTGGCAGCCGCGGCAGCTTTGTTTGGTTGGATTATGGTTGCATCCGGCCTGGTCAACAGGCCATGGGTTAATGCCTATAAACTCACCATTCACCTCGGGTTGGGTATATCGCTTTTTATTTATCTGTTTTATACGTTTATCAGGGAGCGTGGTTACATTATTGAACATATTCCGGCAAAATGGGTAAGGATGATGACCGTGCTCTTTATCGTTGCTATTGTTCAGGTATGTTTTGGCGGATTGGTATCAGGGATGAAAGCGGCCTTAAATTATCCTACCTGGCCGATGATGAATGGAGAATGGATACCGGATATATTATCAGATGCAGCTCACTGGAATCTGGATTCATTTCTATTGTATGATCAGGGTGGATTTATGGCTGCACTGGTTCAGGTTGTACACAGAAGTCTGGCATATTTCCTTTTTATTTCAGTTGTATGGTTGGCCATACAATGGATACGATCATTACCTGTGAAAACTCATTGGGTTCCATATTGTTTGGTTGGCATTATTGTTGTTCAGGTAGTGTTAGGAATCTTGGTATTATTGGGTAGTAAGGGCTCTATTCCGGTATTATTTGGTGTACTTCACCAGGGTGTTGGAATCCTTTTTCTAACTTTCCTATTCTTTATTCGATTAAAATTTAAATCCCAATAAATAGTTCGGCATCTTTAGCCTAATCAAAACGAAGAAGCATCTTACGACCATTGTATGGACTATCATATTAAAGAGGAAAATGGGTTTAAGTATATTGAATCCAATCCGGGCGAAGAAAGAACCCTGCTTTTACTGCATGGGCTTTTTGGAGCACTAAGTAATTTTGCAACGATCATTGATCATTTCGCGGGGAAGATTAATGTGGTGGTACCCATGTTGCCGATATTCGAATTACCCCTAAGAAAACTTTCTGTTGTTGGTCTGGTCAACCATGTTGATGAATTTGTACAGTTCAAAGGATACAAGGAGGTTAACCTTGTAGGGAATAGCCTGGGAGGGCACGTCGCTATTCTTTTTGCCCTTGGCAGACCTGATATTCTTAAATCGATGACACTGACAGGTAGTTCAGGCTTATTTGAAGCTCCCCTCGGTAGTACATTTCCAAAAAGGGGAAACTATGATTTTGTCCAGAAGAAAACTGAATCCACCTTCTACGATCCGGCTGTTGCTACCAAAGAACTGGTTGATGAAGTTTATGACATCGTCAATGACCGTAATAAAGCTATTCGTGTCATAGCCATAGCAAAATCCGCGTTAAGGCATAATATTGGTGACCGATTGGTTCAAATAAAGCGTCCGGTTTTATTAGTTTGGGGTAAACACGATACGATTACTCCGGCTTTTGTTGGAGAGAAATTCCATGAATTATTACCTCAATCACGTTTATTTATCCTGGATAAATGTGGTCATGCTCCTATGATGGAACATCCTGAAGAGTTTAACAGACTTTTGAGAGAGTTCCTGACCGACATTAAGGAACTATAGGGAAGGGTTATATATGTTCCACGTGGAACATATCATTCTGGTATCTTTTTACGCTTTCTTTTGTTCCACGTGGAACATCTACCCATTCTACTTCATATTGACTAAGATTGATATTACTCCATACTGTAAATAAAAAGCAGATGGATGGCCTTTACGTCAATAACGCTAATAAACATTTGAGGGATTACCTATTAATCTGCGCCAGGGTATCGAAGTATTGGCGGCAAGTATTGCATCCAACGGCTTGGGTTGATTAAACATCAATTGTTGTAAAACAACAATTCCTTTGTTGCCGTTATCGTCAGGACAGGCAAAGACACCCAGTCTAAAGAAAGGACAAAAAACACTAAAAGAACATTGTCTATGGCAAAGGGAATCAACATTGAATTTCTGGATACATCCATCCCTCCAGGCGAAGATTTTTATCAGTTTGTAAACGGAGGCTGGATGAGGGTCACCGAAATCCCTACTGACCGAAGCACATGGGGTAGTTTTCATGAACTCTCCAGGAATACGGATGCTCGTGTTTTAGCCATCCTTGAGGAAGAGCTAAGCATACCAGGTCCGGCAGAAAATAAAGCGGCCAGGGTTTTTGAGTCAGGAATGGATACTGCAGCCATCGAATCAGCCCGTCTATCTTCCCTGGCCGACCTCTTTGACAAAATACAAAAGCTTAATTCAATAGAATTATTGCCCGGTCTCCTGGGTAGACTGGCGTCTAAAGGCTTTGGGGCATTATTACATTTCAGTGTACATCCGGA
>DATHZY010000459.1:0-5286 GCA_035458325.1 Saprospiraceae bacterium
AATCGATGGGCCCAGTAACACCGGCACGTGATATTCACTCATTGGACCCTTTGGTCCGGAGATGGGCAATCTTCTGCGCAAGGGCGGAGATATCCACCGGTTCGGTATTGATCAGATCTTTATATGCATCTGCATTCCAGACTTCCAGGTAATCACCAACTGCAGTGATCACAAGTGTTCTGTCAATACCGGCGTAGTCAAGTAAAATTTTAGGTAGAAGTATGCGGTCAGCTTTGTCTGGAGTAAACTCCGTGGCACCTCTGTAGAAGTACCTTTTAAACTGTCTGACTTCGGGTAGATATTCATTGAGGCCCTGGACTTCATTGAGCTGTACTGTCCAGACGTCTTTTGGAAAAAGATAGAGGCAACGTTCAAAACCTCTGTTGGCCACAAATTCGCGTGAGTTGTTTTCGCCCAACTGCTGGAGAATCGCTGAGGGCAGCCTTAAACGGCCTTTCTCATCGAGCTTGCATTCATATTCCCCAAAAAAGTTGGTCTTCATTCCATTCTCGGTCTTGTAACGACGTAAATGTAGATAAACCTCCCACTTTCTACCACTTTCTCCCACCGATTATTTTTAAAAAACCACCGGAAAACTTCATCTCGGGTGGTGGGTATTCACAAATTAGTGATACTGTATTCTCAACAAAAGTACATTATATATTTCAATAATGTAAATATATAACAAATATATATAATGCAATACTCTATGAAAATAAATTAACTACATCTGGCAAAAGGTTTGAATATAAAAAAGGCTTAATATATAATGCTTCGACCCTACCGGTCCGGAAGTAGGCGGAGGCTGAGGCGAAGGGGTAAAAGAGGCTGAAGAGACTGAAAAGGCCAAAGAGGTCGAAGGGGCTGAAGAGGCCAAAAGGCGAAAAATCACTCATCCCGCCCTATTGGCGGGATGATGTCCATAGCCTCTAGGCTACGGAATGCAGGAACACTTTACCAGCCTCCTGGCGGGACTCGCGAAATACTCAGTTGCAGGGAACCCGCCCCTGACCTTCCGCATAATATATATATGTATAAATATACCCCAGCCGAATTCCGGATCTGGCCAGCCCAGGCCTTACCCCTTCCGGAACCTGTTCTCATCCTGGCCCCGGCACATGACTAAGGTCATTCACTGCGACATCTCACGTCACTGCAATTGGTCAAAATCAATCGTTCATTTGCGATATACAATTATTCCAAATGCAACGGACATCTTCAGAAATGACTTATACCACCAGGGAAGAAGAAATCGCCCGGTACGCCAAGGCTCTCTCCCACCCCGTCCGAATTCGTATCCTGAGTTTCCTCGAGAAGCAATCCTGTTGCTTTACCGGCAAACTGACGGAGGAAATCCCAATGGCCCAATCCACCATTTCCCAGCACCTGAAGGAACTGAAAGACGCCGGGCTGATCCAAGGTGATGTATTACCACCAAGAATCAAATACTGCATTAATCAAAAAGCATGGGAAGAAGCGAAAAAAATCTTCTCCGCCTTTTTCGAGCAAGAACCTATAGTCACCAAATAAACGTATCCCATCATGAAAAAGAACATTAAAGTTTTTGGCACCGGATGTCCCAAATGCAAAACCACCTACAATAATGTCCTGGAGGCATTGAAGCTATCCGGAATGGAAGCAGATGTGATCAAGGTCGAGGATATCCAGGAAATGATGAACTATAATATTCTCTCCACGCCTGTCCTGATGATTGATGAGGTAGCCAAAATCAAAGGACGTGCTCCCAGTGTAAATGAGATCAGGGAATTACTACTTGAATCATAATCCGAATTGAAACCAAGCCGATAATGTAAAGCCAACCTGATGTTCAACTGGCTCCAATACTTTGCAGACTGGCTGATCTATTCAGTCTTCTCGGTTTCAGACCAAAGCCATTTAGGTCAGGCGCTCAACTTCTTTGTATTTGACACCCTGAAAATATTTCTGCTGCTATTTGTCATCACTACCGTGATGGGCATTGTGAATTCATATTTTCCAGTCGATAAAGTCCGCAATTTTCTCAGCCGGAATAAGATGTATGGGCTGGAATATCTGTTTGCTTCCTCCTTCGGTGTGATCACTCCATTTTGTTCCTGCTCATCGGTCCCCCTGTTTATCGGTTTCGTCAAGGGAGGTATCCCTTTAGGTATGACTTTCACCTACCTCATCACCGCTCCGTTGGTCAATGAAGTGGCCATCGCCATTTTTGCCGGCACCTTTGGTTTCAAGGTAACCGCCTTGTATGTGGGCACCGGTATTATCCTGGGCATCTTGGGCGGATTTACGCTTGGCCAATTAAAACTGGAAAAACACCTGACCCCCTGGGTTCAAAATATCATCATCCATGCGCAAACGGAAGAGGAATTGCTGGAAGATAAGCTCGGTATCTGGCAGCGGATGCCCTCTATTCTTAAAGAAGCATTTTCAATTGTAAAAGGGGTATCCCCATACATCATCATAGGTATTGCGATCGGAGGGCTTATGCATGGATTCTTACCGACCGGTTTCTTTGAACAGTACATCAATAAGGGCCAATGGTATGCTGTACCGCTGGCGGTGATCATGGGTGTACCCATGTATAGCAATGCAGCCGGTGTGATTCCAGTGGTCCAGGTATTGGTGGCTAAAGGTGTGCCGCTTGGAACCGCGATTGCCTTTATGATGGGCGTGATTGGCTTATCCCTGCCTGAAGCCATGCTACTCAAGAAAGTAATGAATACAAAACTGATCGCAATCTACTTTGGGACCATAGCCTTTTTTATGATGCTATCAGGCTATCTCTTTAATATCATCCTATAAATTATCGCTCATGAAAGCTTTAACAACTATTTTGTTTGTCTTTGCAACCATCCTGCTCTCCGCATGCAACGGCGAAGCCCAAAAACCCACCGCAACTACAACGAGCGCTGACATACAGGTCATTCAGTTTCACACAGCCCATCGATGCGCGACGTGCCTGAAAATCGAAGAACTGACTAAGAAAACATTGGCCACCCATTTCCCTACTATTCCATTTTCCTTGATTAATGCGGAGGACAAAAAGAACGAGAAAATAACGGAACAGTTTGAAGCCTTTGGGACATCCCTATTTCTCTATAATCCAAAGACAGGAAGGAAGAAAGATCTCACCGATTTTGCCTTCATGAATGCAGGAGATGAAAAGACATTTGAATCTGAATTGAAGAAGCAGATTGACACCTTCTTAAAAGGGTAATCATGGAATGGCTTACTGAACTGGCCCAAAACAGGGAAGCACCTTTGCTGGCCGCTTTTGCCCTTGGATTGTTGACAGCCATCAGCCCATGTCCATTGGCGACTAACATCACAGCTACTGCCTATATCGCCAAGACTATCACCAGCAAGGGAAAGGTGCTGCTGAGTGGATTGTTGTACACGCTTGGCAGGATGTTTTCTTATACGGTGTTAGGTTCCTTAATCTATTTTGGAGCGAGTAAATTCCAGTTGGCTAAACTATTCCAGGGCAACGGTGAAAAATTTATAGGACCGGTGATGATTATAATAGGCCTGATCATGTTGGGCGCCATACAACCCCGGTTTCTTTCTAATCTGGATATAACAGGACGTCTTACTGAAAAATTTAAAGACAAGGGAATGCTGGGTTCGTTTCTGCTGGGCGTAATCTTTGCGCTTGCATTTTGTCCTTACAGCGGAGCCTTATTTTTTGCCATGTTGATACCGATGACACTATCCGCATCCGCAGGATTAGGATTGCCTGTTGTCTTTTCTATCGGCACCGGGCTGCCTGTAATCTTCTTTGCCTTCGTGATCGCCTTTAGCCTTGAAAAACTTGGGCTATATTTCAAAGCCATACAGAAAGTAGAAAAGGTAATGCGGATCGTGGCTGGCCTTACCTTTGTCATGACAGGCTTATACTATTTAAATATCTATCTCAAACTAATTTAATCATGACCCTCACCCAATCCTACCTCCAAACCTGGATAGAAGCACGGACCCGATTTACCAATTTATTAAAGGATATCCAGGAAGATGATCTGAAGAAAAAACTGGCAGGTACCAAAAACAGCGCAGGGTTTCTCCTCCGCCATATTGGTGATGTGGAATTACTCTTTGCCAAAAATGTCTTTGGAAGCCTCGAAGTAAGTGTTCATGCCAAAACCGTCATCGCCCAAAACGATACTGGTGAATGGACGAATCTGGCAGAACTACTCGAATACCAGGAATATGCTTTCGATCAGCTGAAGGCTATCTTCGAAAAACAATCCGATGATGACTGGCATCAATCTATCACCACCAAGGAATTTGGCACCAAGACAAAAGCGGAAGCTATTGGAAGGATTATCTCCCACACCGCCTACCATGCAGGACAGCTATCGCTGACTTTAAAGTATGGTGTATGAAAGCATTACCTTTCTATGTTCCCGCTCGTTGCCTGACAATATCTTTTCCCCGACCAGTCTCATACATCTTCGCTAATTCATCCACCCATCTATATATCAACTCATCAACCCATTTAATCACAGTAAATAAAGAATTCTCCAAATCCAATTTCATACCAGTCAAGGATATCAATCCGCAATAATAAATGGATGAACCAACTGGGATAATCTGTATACTTTTTACCACTATAAAATACGTCATCCAACAACATTTCGAATTAAATAATTATCTATTTTCATACCCAAAGAAATAATATTGTATATTATCATCTCTTCGCTTATATTGCACAGTGAATTACTTTATCATTAACCTCAAATTGTTTTTTATGAAAATTTTTAATCTTTTAGTTTTCGCTTCACTCCTCCTCGTTTCAGTTGCCTGCAACAAAGACGAAGATGATCCCTGTACCAACCTCAGTTCCACGATAGTTGGCTCATGGTCGATCACCGCTCTAGGCATGGATCTGGGCGATGTAGAATTTCAATCAGATGGCACTTTAATTGATCCGGATGACGCCTTGATTAGCGGCGAAGTAGGTGGTGTTATCCTGGATGAAAAATCATACGTTGTAAATGGCAATTCCTCCTTTACCACCACCGCTGAAAAAGGAAGTAACTCCGTTGAATTTGAATATGAAGTTACCGCATTTACCTGTGATGAAATCACGCTGGATGTATTAGGCATCGTAGCTAAAATGAACAGGAACTAAGTCCTGGATAATCACAGGGACAAATAAATGACCGACGGAGGTCTTTATCCTGTCCTAAGAAAAGGGGCCACACATTTGTGTATGGCCCCTTTTCTTTACATCAAATGGTAATACATCCTGACATTGGGTGTTAGATTCGGCTGAATTTTATTGGCCCA
>DATHZY010000460.1:0-3575 GCA_035458325.1 Saprospiraceae bacterium
TCCTCAATAGCCTGCGATCCCACATAGAGTTTATAGGTGACCGGCTTATTCGTCATATTCATCACCACCGTAGTCATCGTACCATCTTCATTCAGAAATGATGTGCTCAGCAACGCACTCCTGCTTGCCGCCGTACCCACACGCTTCGCATTTGGGCGAATGAATTTCGAAAAGTGGCCAATGTAATAGTATGATGGTGTGTAGATCAGCTCTCCCGTGCGTGTATCTGCATGCACAGGGGCAAAGCAAAGATTCTGCACATGATTCGGACCTCCCGTCTCATCGAGCAGGATATTCCAGTCAGTCCAGGCTACGGTGCCCTGGTTGAAATCATTGATCATCGATTTGCCATACCGCTCCGCATTGGGCCAATACTGGTATTTAGCCGCATCAAATTTTTCATTACAACCTTCCGTAAAGATCAGGTTCTTGTCCGGATATGATTGATTGATCTGGTCAAGGTTGCTAAACATCGGCTCTCCTCCGGTCCAGGTTTCGTACCAGTGGAAACCAATCCCCCATACATACTGGGAGGCTTCAGGGTCACTTAAGATGACTTCAGCCCGGTGATTGATGAGATCCCTGTTATGGTCCCACACGATGATTTTTTTATCACCCAATCCTTCCTTTTTCAATGTAGGCCCCAGATGGTTTTTTAGAAAATCACGTTCCTCTTCAGCCGTATAGATGCACGACTCCCACTTTTGTGTAGCCATCGGTTCGTTCTGCACGGTCAATCCCCAGATAGGAATGTCAAGGCCTTCGTATGCCTTGATAAATTTTACATAGTACTGCGCCCACGATGGATAAAATTCAGGCAATAATTTTCCACCCCTCAGCATGTTCTTGTTGTCTTTCATAAAGGCAGGCGGACTCCATGGACTAACATAGAGTGGAATTTTTCCTCCCGTAGTCTCAATGATTTTCTTGATCAGTGGAATCCGGTGTTTTTTGTCATGGTCGATATTGAAGGTCCCCAAAGCTTTGTCTTCATCCGACACATAGGTATAGCTCCCACTGCTGAAATCACAACTATGGATCGTCGTTCGAATGAGTGAATAACCGATGCCTTCGTCCTTATCAAAATATGCTTTTAAAAATTGCGCTTGTTTTTCTGCGGGCAGGGTAGCAAATACTTCAGCCGATGCATCGGTGATAGCGCCCCCGATGCCCATAAAGGACTGAAAGGTTTTGGCAGGGTTGACAAATATCGCTACTTCGGTTTCCAGCGGTTGTTGAGCTTCCTGGAATGATTTGGTCCCGGTTTTTGTCAGACGGAGCGCAGAACTATCGGCCGTAGTGTAGACGTTTACTTCCTTTCCTTTGGCATGGTATGGCTCAGGTGCTATCTCAGATGGTGAAGGTTGTGTACATCCGGAGAAGAGAACCCACAGCGCTGTAATGACTATTGGTAGTTTCATGAATTTATGTTTTGTCCTGTTGCTGTTTTGGACAGCATGTCAGCCAGACGTGCTATGATACGAATTACGATGTTACCAAACGAAAGTGCCTACTGTTGATGGATGTAGGGAAGCTGTGATCCAACGATCTCCCACATGAATGTTGAAGGATTGGAGCGTGGCACTTTCATTGAGTACAATGAGCACATATTTGCCCTCAGGGGTCATGAAGGCCACATTGTGCAATGCACCGGGGACTGTGCTACCGATACGGATAGAACCGGGAGGGACAAATTTGGAGGCATGCCCAATAATGTAGTAACTCACATTTTTAGTCGCATTCGAACCATCAATCGTCACGGCACCTTTACATTGGGTGCAACCCCCTGGGGTATGCGGGCCGAAGCTCGGGTCATTGGCCAGGTTCCATTCCAGGGCTACCTGGCTCCAGTTGCGCATCGTACCGATGATGACATTTTTCATGTGCCATTTCAGATCACCATCAAAAGTGCTGTTCGAACCTGTCCATTGTTCAGTGAAGTATAAAGCTTTGTCCGGGTGAGCCTGATGTACCTGTGACATCGCGCTCACATCACCTTCGTAGAGATGGAAAGCAGAGCCATGGACAAAACTTTTAGCGGCAGGATCATCCAGTATTTCTATCGGATAGTCAGGTCGGTTGCAATTATGATCCCAGACCACAATCTTGGTCGTGATACCGGCAGCCTGGAAGGCAGGACCCAAATGGTTTTTTATAAAATCGGTCTGATGCGCTGCAGACATGACCATGCTCGGATTGTTACCACCGTGCTGCGGTTCATTCTGCGGCGTGATGGCATCGATGGTGATGCCATGCGCTTTCATGGCCAGTATGTACTTGACAAAGTATTGAGCATAGACACCATAGTGCTGAGGATTCAGGTTCCCCCCGACACTGTTTTTGTTGCTCTTCATCCATACCGGTGGACTCCACGGCGAACCCATGATTTTGATATCCGGATTGATAGCCAGTATTTCTTTCAATACAGGAATTAAATGCAATGTATCTCGTGACAAGCTGAAGTGTTCTAATTGAAGATCTTCATTCTGACCGGCGGGTAAGTCATTATAGCTAAACACCACAGGATCCAGATCCGAGGCTCCGATCGAAACCCGCAGATAACTGACATTGATGGAATTGGTACTGCTTCCAAAAAATTCTTCAAGTAGTTCCTGGCGTGCATTGTCTTCCATCTGGTTGAGGAGCATCGCACTGCCACCGGTGAGCGTAAATCCAAAGCCATCAACCACCTGCAAGGTCTCAGCAGGAGTTATGGTGATCTCAGGAAATCGTTCATCAAAACCGGCAGCATAATCAATGGTTTTGTAATAGAGGAGGTTGACCTCATTGCCGGAGGTAGTCCATACTTTAACCGGAAGTTCCGGTGGTGTATCCGGATCGACATCCCCGTTGGATTTATTACAGGCGATGGCACTACAGAGAAGTGCGGCCAGTAAGTAAATATGTATTCCGATTTTCATTTTTATCAAAGTGGTTTTTAACTTATGATGGCACGATCTGGTACAATTAATCAATACCCTGGATTTTGGGTAAGGTTAGCGTTTTTATCAAGTTCAGCTTGTGGAATAGGCCATAGTAGTCGTTCCGGTGTGAGCATATATCCGATTGGATTACCATCAGCGCCCTTTGCGGCACTCATCACTTCGATCGCCCGGCCAGTACGTTTCAGATCATACCACCTGACACCTTCATAGGCCAACTCCAGGCGACGTTCTTTTTCAATAGCGAGTCGCATTGCAGCCTGGGTATTGGCAGTCGTTGGGTTTAAATCAACACGATCACGGATTTGATCCACGATAGCAGCAGCACCGGATACATCCCCTGCTTCATTGAGGGCTTCAGCCTTCAACAACAGGATATCAGCTAAGCGGATAAAGATGTAGTTCTGCGCACCATCACCGCCAAAGTTGCGCCATTTGTTGATAAAGGGATATTGGGTCTGCGGATAATGCGAGTCTGACCAGAGGCCGGAGACATCTTCAAAGACGATGGACGCGTTTTTACGGATCAGGTCATTCTCTGCATCAAAGGCAGCAATCAGGTCATTGGCGGGCAGGTTAAATTTTTTCCAATCCACACCTCTGAAGATGTTTACACCCCAATTGCCATCGGTC
>DATHZY010000461.1:0-3340 GCA_035458325.1 Saprospiraceae bacterium
TATTTTTCACATACTTTCCAAAACCTGGAGGGATCGGGATAGGTAGGAATGCCCTCAAAGAGCATGGTAGTGGCTCCATTGAGTAAAGGTCCATAGATGACATAACTATGACCGGTAATCCAGCCAATATCTGCAGTACACCAATGGATTTCTCCCGGTTGATACTGAAATACATTATTGAATGTATAGCCTGTATAGACCATATACCCGCCACAAGTATGCACTACACCTTTTGGTTTACCGGTCGAGCCTGATGTGTATAATATGAAGAGCGGATCTTCACTATCCATCCTCTCTGCTATGCATTCATCCGGCTGCCCTTCAATGATATCATACCACCCGTAGTCACGCCCATTGACCCAGGGAATTCCACCGCCGGTATTCCTGTATACTATGACCTTATCTACGGATTCACATCCCAGGGAGAGTGCTTCATCAACAAGGGATTTAACGGGTATTTGTTTTGGCCCGCGTACATTGTAATCTGCACAGATCACCATTTTGCAGCTGGCATCCTTGATCCTGTCGGCAAGAGAAGCTGCAGAGAATCCCGCAAACACCACACTATGGATAGCTCCGATCCTGGCACACGCAAGTATGCCGATCACCAATTCAGGAACCATCGGCATATAGAAGCATACCCGATCACCCTTTCCGATACCATTTGCTCTCAGCCCGTTGGCAAACTGACAAACTTTGGAGTACAATTCTTGATAGGAGAGTTTTCGGGATTCCTGCATTGGCTCATTAGGTTCCCAAATGATCGCAGTCTGGTCTCCTGCTTCTTTAAGATGCCGGTCAAGGCAATTGATCGTTATATTGAGCTGCCCACCCATGTACCATCTGTTGTGGCCACCGATAAAATCTGAGTCCATAACGGTATCCCATTCTTTGGTCCATTGAAAGGCCCTTGCCTGACTGGTCCAGAACGACGCAGGGTCCGCTATACTCTCCTGATAGGAGGTGTGGTAATCGGAGATATTATTGATCTGCAATTTCATGGATACTACGTTGCTTATTATTTAATCAATAAGACCAGCGTACCTGCCAGCATCACTCCCTTGATGAGCAATGATGCTTTTTGAAAATACGTATGGTCTTTGGACCACCAGACAAAAGCGGTTGTAGCTACGACGGAGCCTTCCAAAACAGTGAAAATCAATTTTTTCAGGCTATCCGTCTGCGTCATTTCCCATGCAATCAAGGCGGCAACCAACAGAAGTCCAAGTACGATTGAAAATATTTTTCCATTCATGATTCCAAATCGCACAGGAAAGGTGCTACAACCTGCCTGCTGATCTCCGGACATATCTTCCAGGTCCTTGACGGCCTCCCTGTACCAGGTGCTTAAGAAGGCAAATAACGAATAATACCATAGCTGTTTGCTGATCACTCCTTCGTTGCCATGTAATACATCCGGTAAGGCAATAACCCCCACTACTCCCGCGCAAAATAGCGCTACCCATAGATTTCCGGCTACCGGCCGGCACTTGAGTGCGAAGGAATACAACCAAAGCCCGGCAATAGCAACAGGATAAATAAAGAGGTAGATAATCAATGACAGCTTGTAGGCAAGGAAGATAGACAGCAAGGCTCCGGCGCCAATGAGTACACCATATACATTCAATACAGTCTTTAAAGACCAGGTATTTCCGGCAATCCAACGATGCGGCTTATTGATACTGTCGATCCGTGCATCGTAATAATCATTGATCACATATCCTGATGCCGCGATGGTCATGGTAATGGTGACCAATAGGATCATCTCAGCAACTCCCATCACAGACAGTCCAGGCTGTAATAAACGGTAGAAAATAATCCCCTGGATGACAGCGAGCATCAGGAGATTAGGCCAACGGATGATATGGAAAAAGTTTCTGAGCATTGGAATCAGAGGTCAATATACTGGCTTTAGTCTGTTTAATAGAATGGGGCCCGAGACCGTTACCTGAAATTATTATTCACAATGGGGTTTGGAACTTCCCACTGAACACCCTATATTTAAAAGGAATATGGAAGAGATCACTCAATCACAATCAGAATCGAAGGCATATAAGTTTAAGGAACTCAAAGTATATGCCTCTACCGAATGGCTGGCAGATAATAAGAAGAAATACCGCCAGGTTTATGACCGGCTGGAGGCCTCGTATGTGTATGCTGAATTGTCTTTTTACAATAAGCATTTTGATGTTCAGAGTTGGGATGTGGAGGTGACACTGCGCTGTCTTTCCATGAAGCGGGCGGGAAAGGAATTATGCCGTCTCCAGATCCGCAGAAATGTGAGCAAGTACGATAGCATCGTGTACATACGCGAGGGTTGGGGCAATAAGAAAGAAGGTTCCTTCTGGAAGAAAGGACCGTATTGCTGGGAAGCATTTATCGATAATGAAAAAGTCGGTTCAAAATATTTCTACATAGAGGAAAGTGAAACACTGGTCAATGGTCAGCCACGTTATCTGTCGTTGCAATCCCTCAGATTGTATGAAGGTCAATATGATGATGTGGGCGAAGATGACCGCCATTACTTTGTAGCTTTTTCCAGTGCAGAGACGCGCTATATTTATTCAGAAGTCATCTTTCAAAACCTTCAAACCCAGGATGCCTGGCAATGTGAACTCTTTACCAAGTTTTACAATGAAGCAAGGGAATTGAAAGGTCAGGTCACCCGTTTACAGACCATCAAGAAAGGAGACGAGAAAGTAAAAGTGACTGCCGGGTGGGGCTCTAATGTGAAAGGCTCATGGCGACCTGGAAAATATACCGCTGAGATTATTTTTATGGACAAGCTGGTCGCGGTTGTTCCTTTTGAAGTAGGTGAGGAATTTATGGAAGGCCAGAGCCAGGTCCTATGGCCTGATTACCGTCCTGCTCATTTCCATACAGAAGCCCAGCCGGAGCAAAGCCTGGATGAGGTGATGTCAGACCTGACTGCCATGATAGGTCTCAATCAGATCAAGAAGCAGGTGTTTGAACATGCACAGTACCTCCGGTTCCTGCAACTTCGTAAGGAAAAGGGCTTTACAGAAAGACAGGATATCAACATACACTCCGTTTTTGCGGGCAATCCGGGAACCGGAAAGACGACTGTCGCCGGCATGATGGGACGGCTATACAAACATATGGGCTTGTTGTCCAAGGGACACGTTCATCAGGTGGACCGTGTGGACCTGGTAGGTGAATATATTGGACAGACCGCTCCCAGGACTAAAGACGCCATCGAAAAAGCGCGGGGAGGTGTATTGTTTATTGACGAGGCTTACAGTCTCGCGCGTGCCAACGATGACACCAAGGACTTTGGACGTGAGGTGATCGAAATACTGGTCAAGGAAATGTCCAATGG
>DATHZY010000462.1:0-10510 GCA_035458325.1 Saprospiraceae bacterium
GTCAAAATATACTCCCTGATTCCTTCGTTTCTAGTCCACTGCCCCACCCTCACATTCTGTTTAAGATAATGCCATCCTTTATCGGCGCTCATTGATCTTACCGATCTGCAGATTTAATCATGGGTGAGTTCCCTTACCGGAAATAACTTTGTGTACTTTTTCATGAATAAAGAAACCTTCATCAAAGCCTTCAAGATCTCTGTCATTGCCCTCCTCGTGATGGTGATTTCGATGGTGGTCGTGTTGCGATGGAAAAGTGACCTGATCATGGAAAAAGTGATGTCTTCCATGCAGGATCAGCTCATAGATTCACTCCGGTACACGGAAGCCGGTATGGATTGGTTTTCCTACTTCCCGTCAACCGCCATACATATCAGTGAACTCAGGTTAGGCACCGGCAAGACTCCATTAATTAAGGGAGGTAGTGTGGATGTTGTCATCCGTCTATTGCCCTTGTTGAAAGGCAAAATCGTCATCAATAGCCTGCAGGTCTCTAATTCCACTATTCATATTACCCAAAAGGATGGCCGCTGGTCTTATGAAGTCATGAAAGAAACTGAACCCACAGAGGAGGAAGCTTTCAGCACAGAAGTTCGGAAACTGATCATTGACAACAGCAGGGTCTATTATGATGATGGCAAATCACTCCGATGTAAACTGTCCATTGCTTCAGGCCAGTTTAAAGGCGGAATGGAAAATGAAAGGCTAGACCTTGAAATTGATATGAATAGCACCATCGATAGCCTGAAGATGGATGATTATGTGCAAAAGGAACCCTTTCCTTCTGTTTTTACCGGACAGTATTCCTTTGATATGAAGTCAGGCCTTCAGGAATATAAGGAATGGAAAATAGAGAATGAAGCACTTCAAATGTTGGCAGATGGAACCATCCTGCGGGAATCTGACCATGAAGTGGTAGATATGGATGTGCGCTGGGAAAAGGCCAATCCTGAATTATTAAAAAAATGGTTGCCTGAAAAAATGCTGGAGACGCTCACCCAATACAGCCTTTCCGGAGAGCTCGAGGGTAACGCAAGAATAGAAGGAAAGTCTTCTGCGAAAGAAACACCTCATATTTCACTCGAGGCGAAACTTAAGGAAGGTGAAATAAATTTCCTCGCAGCAGATGAAGCTATCAAAGGACTCACGATCGAGGTGATGTATGATTCTGGAACTAAAAAACCAGGACAAACCTCTATGGCTGAAGTCACCATCAAGAAAAATTCAATGTTGGGTTCCGGACTGGAGGGCAAGATAATCATCCAAAACCTGGATAATCCTGTTTACGATATCAGCCTGAGCGGATCACTTCCCTCCGGATTATTAAACCTGATGTCGGTCGAGGGACTTCATTTTGAAAAAGGTACGTTGGATATCCGCCATTTTGAATTAAATCGTTTTCAGACAGGGACAGCAAGCTTTTCAACTTTTTTACAACGCGGCAAAGCATCCCTGCAAGCGGACAATATCAGGGTAACCTATCTCCAAAACAACATTGAGATTCCGAAAGGTAGTATGGAGTTTGGGGACAACAAACTAACCCTTGACCTTGATGCCTTTACCTGGAACAAAGCCAATGTCAGAGAACTGAAAGGTTCGGTTGTATCCCATGATGATGCATTCGATTTTGATCTGGCCGGTCAATTGTGCGAGGGAAGTGTGGAAACAAAGGGAAGTATAACTGGCGTAAACCACCGCCCTGTCAGTAATGCAACATGGAAAGTAACAGGCATTGAAATGCAACAACTGCTCGAATCCTTTTCCAATTTTGACCAGACCTTTATCACTTCGGAAAACCTGAAAGGCAAAGCAAACATCTGGGCTGAATCCACCATACCCTTTGATGAGAAATGGAATATGCTGACCGAAAAGGTACTGGTCAGAAGTGCTATTGACATCAAGGACGGCCAGCTCAAAGGGATGAAAACACTGGAGGACTTTGCCACCTACGTGCATATTAATGATCTGAGGGATATCCGCTTCAACCAGATCCGCAACTATATGAAGATTGAAAACGGGACCGTCTATCTTCCGGTGATGTTTATCCAGTCCAGTGCCCTCAACATGAGTATCAGCGGTGAGCATACCTTTGACCAGGATATCCTCTACTACCTCAAACTCAATGCAGGCCAGGTGGTCGCTAACAAGCTGAAGAAGAACGATGTCAAAAAGGATTTTAAGAAAGCCAGCAAGAGTGGCTGGATCAATATGTATTTTGTCCTCAGCGGCACCACCTCAGTAGTCAGGTATGAACAATACCGCAATGCCGTAATCGCCGGTTTTGAGAAATCTTCATCCCTTAAAGAGAGCCTTCGGAATTATCTCGTTGAAAAATTCGGCTATGATGTGTATTGGCTGGAGCCGAATGAGTGGGAGGATATACCTGAATATCAGTGAGCAGTGAGCAGTTAGCAGTTCGAGCTCAGCGAAGATCCCGCCAGATGCACGGCATTTGCTGCGGGATAGCAGTTAGCAGTTAGCAGTTAGCTAAATTAAAAAAGTACAAGCGTCGCTTGTACTTTTTTATAAAAAAATGTTAAGCGTTAGTTCACTTACGCTTGTGCGGGTGCAAGTTTAAACTTGCGAGATAGGATTCGTTTAGTCCTTTTTACTCTGTCACTATCAGCTTCATGACTTCTGAGTACTTAGCTGTTTTGATTTCTAGCACGAGCATGCCTCTTGCCTTAAAATCTGATGATCTGAGTTGATATTGCTGATGACCCCTTTTCAAATAAGTTGAGGTGGAAAAGATTTCACGCCCGGATACATCAAATAAGGTAAAAGACACCTGGTCGGATTCGGGTATATAGAAACTAACTGTTGTCTCCTCCTTCCACGGATTGGGGGCGCATGAAATGATCTTGAGATCGCTCTCAACATGTTGATCGTGAATATTCAGAAATGGAAGAAACGTTTCTTCATTGGCAAGGTAGATCTCTGCTCCAGTTATCTCTGAATTAATGGAAAGGGCCTGGCTTATATTTCCTGAATTTGTTGCACGCAATTGAAGTGTAAACAATACATCTTCTGCAGCTACATCAATTGTGTTTTCGTCAAACCAACTGACCGCCATCTTACCGTTGTATATAAGAAAGTGCTCTTCCGATATCGATATCTGACCTGGCAGTATATTCAAGATTTCCATTCCAGGTGCAGCCAGTGTAAATTGAAATCCAGTTAGCTTCTGGTTGGACGAAATGCGGATCGGGACATTGATGATATCTCCCTCTCTATAAAATTGCTGCTCGGTTTTGAGCTCAAATGGAACGAGTGATTCCCGAGGAAGGATTTGATTTAAATGAGGTTGTGCTGTACCATTGACATCACCGATCTTGATGCCGATAAAATCCAGATTGCCCGGGTTTTCAAGATCTGTGATGGTAATAGTCTCATGAAAAGTGTAGGGGTAAATCATATTTAACCATGGGTTATACGGATCAGGAAAAACATAATCTGCCGGAACAAATCTCCAGCTCTGATTAGATGGAAATTCATTGTATAGTCCTAAGATCATCTTCCTGATCTCGATTAAATCAATAGCACTTACATTCTGGCTATTATTCGCATCTGCAGCTATATACTGGTAGGGGGAGTCTAAAGGGGCTATACCGAGGAGATGTTTCTGGATTTTCACGAGATCCAGTGTCGATATCCCGTTTTTATGGAAATCGTTTCTCGCTGCGCTGATGGTTGCTTCACCGTTTATGCTTTGCACTTGAAAGGAATAGAATCCGTCATCTCCGGTAATATAGGTAGGATAAACCTGGCCGGGCGATGAAAGCGTGACGGCAACATTTTTTACCCCCTGATCTAATTCAGTCTTGATAGTTCCGGAAAGTGTATAGGACTGTGCTGTAGATGCGGAAAATCCTGATAAGGACAAAAGTGCGCAAACAATTACCTGGATGTAATTGTGGTTCATGGGCAAAAAATTAGCTGACGGAGTTCATCCGTCGGGATTAATAATCAATAAAATTAACCTTTCTGGGCCGGAAAATCAAATAACCCATGAGGCCCATGGCACTATGCCCGTTTTACCCCTAAATCCCCTAAAGGGGACTTCAATATTTTCTCATTGCCAATGACCTGCATGCTGATGAAACATCCACATGGATTCAATCTGCCCTATGCGCTATGCTCTAGGCCGCTAATTCGCGCCAATTAACGCTAATTACTTTTTATCCTACCCCTAAATAGAATCTGTGGAATGTCTCCATGCTAATTGTTCTCCAGACAGTCTCCTTGCTCCCTGCCCCTTGCCAGATTACTTTAACAGCTTAAACGCATGCCTCCACTGCCCCCTGTTAATCCCTGGCAAGCACCAGAGTATACAAAGCGGTTCGATAGCACGCGCAGCTTCAACCTTCCCCATGTCTTCTGCTTCCCAACCAATTTCAGCCAGCAGTTCAGTGGCCGTCTTCTTGGCATCATCATTATTGCCGCAGATAAACATGGTCGGTTTAGCTCCGCCAAAATCGGGATCAACCATCAGGGCATTTCCTACACACGAAAAACACTTTACAAAATGCGTCTCCGGGGCCAGGGCCTGCAATCTTTCCATCAGGCTTTCATGCATGGTGGTGAAAAAAGGTATGACACCATTGGTCGGAGGTGCATCTGCTATGGGATTAGTAGCATCGAGTACGGTTTTCCCAAACAGGTTCTTGATACCTGCTTTCCGTATGGCCTCTTCTGCATTGAGCCCCTTGACCGCCAGGATCAGCAGATCGGAATATTGCGCTGTTTGTTCAAAGTTACCAATGGCCACTTCTCCATTCGTTTTCTCCCTGATACCTTCGTGCTTGGATGCATCATTGGTACCAATCATGATCTGATAGCCGTGTCGCTGCAAGCCGTTGGCCAGGGCGATGCCGACCATCCCGGATCCGATAATTCCGATTTTCTTTGACATGAATGATTAGGTTTAAAGTTGAAGTGATGTAACAAGTATAGGGGAAAACGGTTTTAAAAGAATAATCAACTGATTCTTTTTACATCGACCAGATATTTCCCGACGAAATATTCTTCCTTAAAATAATTGCTGACAGGAATAGAGTTCACCTGGTACCGTGGCGGTAACTCCTTCCTGATCTCGGCAGGTTCACCTCCTTTGAAAGCGATCCATCGTTGCGATGGTACCAGATGCCTCGTCCATTCCACCATTTGCGACAAGGAACTGACGGCCCTGCTGATCACCATCGCATACTCGCCTTCATGATCTTCCACGCGCATATGAATGGCTTTAACATTTTCTAATCCGATAGCCGATGCCACCTCGGTCACAACATGTATTTTCTTGGCGGTTGAGTCAAGCAGGGTAAAATGAATTTCCGGAAACATAATGGCCAATGGAATACCGGGGAAACCACCCCCTGTGCCCACATCCAGTATGCTCATATCGGGCGCAAAGGGATTGTATTTAGCCAATGCAAGTGAATGCAATATATGGTGTTCATAGAGGTGATCTATGTCCTTACGGCTGACCACATTGATTTTTTCATTCCAATCCCTGTAGAGCGGACCCAACGCTTTGAATTGTTTGATTTGTTTATCCGAAATGTCCGGAAAATAAGATTGTATTAATTCCATGTTTGCTTTTTTACCACGAAAGTGATGAAGCCCGTCCCTGCAAGATATAACGCATACCCCACTTCGAGAAGCGGGTACCAGGGCGCTGTGTCTCTGTCTCCTAATTGTGATGTCCATCTACGGTAAGTATCCCACCTGATGGCCAGGCCCAGCACAAGCAAAACGAAGATGACTCCATCCAAAGGGAATGGAAGAAGAACAGGTAAGGCAAACCAATGAAAAACAAGCGCCATTCCATACAAGCCGGGTTGCCACCATACTTTCCTTTGATAATGATGTGCTGCGGAGAGATGCCGGTGCTTTTGTTTAAACCATTGTTTCCATGAGGCAGCAGGTGATGAATAGACAAAGGAGACTGTGTCTGAATTGACCGCCACCTTTCCTGTTCCTGCAGCTTGCTGGACCCACAGGTCATCATCTCCGTAGGGAATATGCTTTTGGTTTTTATATGGATCCTCTTGCTGAAACAAATTTCTTGGATACAATAGGTTGCGTCCCACTCCCATGTAAGGTCTTCCTGCCACAGCCCAGGACATATACTGGATACCCGTCATCACGGTTTCAAACCTTATGAATAGATTCAGTAATCCTTTAGTTTTTAAATATGGCGAATACCCCAGGACGAGATTTTCTCCATTACTATGCATGACCATACTTTTTATCCATTCCTGTCCGGCAGGCCTGCAATCTGCATCTGTGCATAGGATATGGTCATACTTCGCTTTTTTGATACCAAGGGTGAGTGCTTGCTTCTTTCCCGGCAGATCACTTGAATGATATAATGAAACCTGCGAAAGTCCATGCACCATTTCCTCCAGTTTTTTCTGCTCTTCAGATAAGCTGTGGTCATTGACAATGATGATTTCATAGTTGGGATATTCCTGGGTTAGAAATTCATTGAAATGTTTTGCAAGATTGTCACCTCCGTTCTTCACGGCGATCACAATGCTGACACCGGGAAGTGCAGACCAGGCCTGCATCGCAGGTTGTTTTTTTCTGGAGCGGAAAACAAAAAAATGATACCCCAGGAGGATGAGAGTAGAAAACAACCACAAACCTGTCAGGACCTGTATCATTAACTCAAAGGTAGATCAAAGAACTTGAGAACGTGAGAAGCTTGAGAAGATGAGAACGTGAGAACGTGAGATGTAGACTCTTTTGCTCTTTGGCATTCGCCTCAGCCTTCGTCTTTTTTAGTGGGGTTAAAACCCCACTTTAAAAAATCGGTCGTGCCTACGGCACTTGGATCGATGATTTTTAATCATCGATCTTTTTAGAATTATTGGATAATCATGCTTTTTAGCCTCTTCTCCTTCAGCCATTTCCCTTTCTGCCATTCCGCCATTCTGCCCTTTTCCCCTTACATTTGCAACCCAAACAAATAGAAATAACAATATGTACAGGACGAATACGTGTGGTGAGCTGAGATTAGGCAATGCAGGCATGGAAGTGACCCTGAGTGGATGGGTGCAGGCTTCGAGGGACCTTGGTGGTATGACGTTTATTGATCTTAGAGACAGATATGGCATCACCCAGTTGGTGTTTAATATGGAAGATGATGCGGCACTTTGCCAGCAGGCACGTAAACTAGGGCGAGAATTTGTCATCCAGGCGACGGGGACGGTAAGAGAGCGAACCAGTAAGAACCCAAACCGCCCTACCGGTGATGTTGAAATCGTGGTGACTGCGCTCAAAACCCTCAATGCATCCAAGGTGCCTCCTTTTACAATTGAAGATGAGACAGACGGCGGTGATGAACTCCGCATGAAATACAGATATCTCGACATCCGTCGCAATCCGGTACAGGAAAAACTGATGTTCCGTGCCAAAGTCGCGCTGGAAACCAGGAAATACCTCTCCGGAGCAGGATTTATTGAAGTAGAGACACCAAACCTGATCAAGAGTACGCCAGAAGGAGCCCGTGACTTTGTGGTTCCTAGCCGCGTCAATGCAGGACAGTTCTATGCGCTTCCGCAATCACCGCAGACCTTCAAACAAATCCTGATGGTAGCAGGCATGGACCGCTACTTCCAGATCGTGAAGTGTTTCAGGGACGAAGACCTCCGGGCAGATCGCCAACCAGAATTTACACAGATCGATTGCGAGATGGCCTTCGTGACCCGCGAAGATATCCTGCAGACGTTTGAAGGTTTGACCCAGCATTTGTTCCAGACATTGCTGAATATTGAACTTGGCGAGTTTCCGCGTATGTCTTATGATGAAGCCATGATCCGTTATGGTTCTGACAAACCCGATGTACGTTTTGGGATGGAGTTTGTTGAATTCAATGATCTAGCCAAAGGTCATGGCTTTCAGGTGTTCGATGATGCTGAACTGATCGTAGGTATATGTGTACCGGGTCAGGCAGAAACCTATTCGAACAAAATGCTCAATGATCTCACGGACTGGGTCAAGCGTCCACAGATTGGTGCCAAGGGACTGGTCAACATAAAAGTGCAGGCGGATGGAACCATTAAGAGTTCCATTTCAAAATACTATACGGATGAACAACTGAAAGCCTGGGCAGAAAAGGCCGGCGCTGGTCCGAATGATATGCTATTGATTCTCTCCGGAGAAACAGATAAGGTTCGGAAGCAACTCAATGAACTGCGTCTTGAAATGGGCAATCGACTTGGCTTACGCACACCAGGTACCTTTAAACCTTTGTGGGTCGTTGACTTTGCCTTGCTTGAATGGGATGAAGAGGCTAATCGCTTCCATGCCATGCATCATCCGTTTACCTCTCCAAAAGCAAGTGATATAGATCGGATGCTGGATGGTGATCACGAGACCATGAAGAGCCTGCGTGCGGATGCTTATGACCTTGTCATCAATGGTGTGGAGATCGGTGGAGGGTCTATTCGTATCCATGATCGTGCATTACAGGAAAAGAATTTTAAACTGCTCGGGTTCACTCCTGAGCAAGCTGAAAATCAATTTGGCTTCCTGATGGGCGCTTTTGAGTATGGTGCTCCGCCGCATGGTGGTATCGCATTTGGTTTTGACCGCTTGTGTGCTATGATGAAAGGAGAAACATCCATTCGCGACTTTATTGCCTTTCCAAAAAACAACCAGGGGAGGGATGTGATGATCGATGCGCCTTCGACGATTGATGATGGCCAACTCAAGGAGTTATCATTGGCTGTAACCAAAAAATAATGTGCGCATTATGATTTTTTGTGATTGAATGAAGACTATGATTGGTTTTTGCTGTCCAACAGTTCTATACACGAATCATAGTCTTCATTAATCATAGTCTTCATTAATCATTCTAATCATAGTAAAGCACAGAAGAAGTAAAATCACTTCTTTGGCTTCATCACCCGATGAAACCGAAGACTAATATCCCCGAAATTGATGAGTAATCCAATTTTCAACCCATACGCTTCAAGGTAGTTTATCGCCTGTGCCAGGTCAGCATCATCCAGATTTTTTCTAGCCTTCAGTTCAACCATTACTTGATTTTCCACAAAAAAATCAACCCTCCTCCTACCTACATGATTGTCCTTATAATAAATATCCATTACATGCTCGCGGCTAAAAGACAACCCTTGCATCTGCATCTCGATGGCAAGGGCTCTTTGGTAAATGACTTCCTGAAAACCATTTCCCAAAATCTTGTGTACTTCCAAAGCACAACCTATAATTTTACCTGTCAGCTCCGACAATGGATATTCATCTTTGACAAAATCTTTCATTTTTAACGGTTTTTGAACTCTTGGCATCAAATTCTATTCATGGGGTACCTATAAGTGTCTCCAGAAGGGCGAAATGTTACCCTCCAGCTAAGAAAAGTTGAAAAATATTTATTTGGTTTCCTGAGCGGAAATCAGGTTTCAGGTGTTTCAAGATTTTGATCTATTTGTAATCATTGCCTTTTGTTTTAGTTGTTTGCCATACAATTTCCCAAAACAGCTGTTAATACTGTATTTTTGTCCTCTGAAATCAATATCCATATGAGTGTTGTAGAAATGAAGGTTCCGGTCATTGGTGAGTCCATCAATGAAGTCACATTATCCCAGTGGCTGAAGCCTGATGGTAGCTTTGTAAAACTGGATGAGCCGATCTGTGAATTTGAATCTGATAAGGCCACGCTTGAGTTTCCTGCGGAAGCTGAAGGAAAGTTGATTCATGTGGCCAAGGAAGGGGATGATCTAGCCATCGGTGCATTGGTGGCTAGAATAGATACCAGTGTAAAAGCTGCTGTGGAAACAGCAACGCCCACAAAACCAGTAGAGCCTGCAACACCTGTACCGCCTGCTGCTCCAAAGAAGACAGAAGAAACCAAACCAATCCCTTCTCCCTCTGCAGGAAAAATCCTCAGGGAAGCAAACGTTGATCCTGTCACAGTGGAAGGTTCTGGAAAAGAAGGTCGCATTACAAAGGCAGATGCTTTGCAGGCGGTAGAACAAAAACCTAAAACTCCTGTTGCGCCACCTCCTGCCTCTGTGACATCAACCCCTCCTGCTGCAGTCACGCATGCCTTGTTTAGCCGCGTTGAACACCGGGAGAAGATGACCAGGATGCGTCGCACGATCGCACGCAGGTTGGTATCCGCTAAAAACAATACAGCGATGCTGACCACCTTCAATGAGGTGGATATGACAGCCATTCTTGATTTGCGTAAGAAATACCAGGATCAGTTTGTAGCCAAATATGGCATCAAGCTGGGGTTCATGTCTATCTTTGCAAAAGCGTGTGCACAAGCCCTGCTGGAAAAACCAGATGTCAATGCACACATTGATGGTGAAGATCTGATCTACCACGATTACGTTGATATATCCGTTGCCATATCAACGCCGACAGGACTTGTCGTGCCACCTATCTATAATGTCGAATCGCTTCGCTTTGATGAGATCGAGTATAAAATCAAGGAACTGGCCGATAAAGCCCGTCTTGGCAAACTGACACTTGAGGAAAT
>DATHZY010000463.1:0-3255 GCA_035458325.1 Saprospiraceae bacterium
AAGTAATATTCACTACATCATCGATCGTGCCGCAATAGCGGTACACAACCTGAAGAAGGCACTCTGATCTTAGATTGCCTTCTTCTTTTTAATCCCATTCCATAGATGGGACTCAAGTTTATACAAACCTATTGCAATGCCAACCAACGAGGAACTCAACAAAATAGCAAGCCAGGTGCGACGCGACATCGTTCGCATGGTTCATCAGTGCCAGAGTGGCCATCCCGGTGGATCATTGGGCTGTACAGATTTTATGGTTGCCCTTTATTTCCATGCCCTGCATCACAATCTTCCTTTCTCCATGGAAGGAAAAGGAGAAGACATGTTTTTCCTTTCTAACGGACATATCTCTCCGGTCTGGTATAGCGTATTGTCACGCAGCGGATATTTTCCCATATCCGAAATGGCGACCTTCCGAAAAATAAATTCAAGACTCCAGGGCCACCCAACCACGCATGAAGGCTTGCCAGGTGTTCGGGTAGCTTCAGGCTCACTCGGACAGGGTATGTCAGTGGCCATCGGGGCAGCCTTTGCCAAGCGAATGGACAAAGATGCAAGTCTGGTGTATGTACTCACCGGTGATGGTGAACTCGACGAAGGACAAGTATGGGAAGCCATGATGTCTGCAACCCATCATAAAATCGATAACCTGATCGTCACGGTTGACTGGAACGGTCAGCAAATAGATGGCGCTACAAAAGATGTCATGTCATTGGGCGATCTCGAAGCTAAATGGAAATCCTTTGGCTGGATCGTGTTGCATATGAACGGCAACAAAATGAATGAAGTGATAGACACCCTGGCGCAGGCGAAGGCACTGACCGGTAAAGGACAACCCATTGTCATCCTGATGAAAACAGATATGGGTTATGGTGTGGATTTCATGATGGGTAGTCACCACTGGCACGGTGTGGCACCTAATGACGAACAAAAAGACAAGGCGCTCGCGCAGTTGGAGGAGACTTTAGGTGATTACTAAAGGCAAAGGCTGAGACTAAGGCGAAGAAAATTTAAGTCCCATAGGGACGACCGATTTAATAACCCCCGACATGGTCGGGACTCATGAGTAAAATCATGATCAACTTACAGAACATATGTTAACAGATTTTCCGGTTACAGGTAAGAAGGCTACACGAGATGGCTTTGGGGATGGATTGCTGGCCGTTGGTGAGCAATATCCAAATGTAGTGGCATTGTGTGCTGACCTGATAGGATCGCTCAAGATGAATGCATTTATCAAGGCGTTCCCAGATCGGTTTATTCAAACCGGTATTGCAGAAGCAAACATGATGGGGATTGCTGCCGGGTTAGCTACCGCCGGGAAAATTCCATATACAGGGACATTTGCCAATTTTTCAACAGGTCGCGTGTATGATCAGATCAGACAATCGATCGCATACTCCGATAAGAATGTAAAAATATGTGCTTCACATGCCGGGCTTACCCTCGGCGAAGACGGAGCCACGCACCAGATCCTGGAAGATATCGGACTGATGAAGATGCTACCGGGTATGACGGTCATCAATCCATGTGATTATAACCAGACCAAAGCAGCCACTATTGCTATCGCCGAGCATCATGGTCCGGTGTACCTGCGATTTGGCCGTCCTTCATGGCCTATTGTAATTCCAGAATCTATGCCCTTTGTGATCGGCAAGGGTATCCTGATGCAGGAAGGAACAGATGTCACCATCATTGCGACAGGACATCTGGTGGCCTATGCGATGGAAGCTGTACAAAAATTAAAAGAGCAAGGCATCTCTGCCGAGCTAATCAACATCCATACGATCAAACCACTAGATGAAGAGATCATCCTTGATTCCGTTTCCAAAACACGTTGTGTGGTTACAGCTGAAGAACATCAGCGTAATGGAGGCCTGGGTGATTCTGTTGCCCAGCTCCTGGCCAGGAAAAATCCAACGCACCAGGAGTATGTTGCGGTCAATGATAGTTTTGGGGAGAGCGGAACACCTGAACAGTTGTTGCTGAAGTATGGTTTGGGACCTGCCAATATTGTTGGGGCCGTACAAGAAGTGTTGAAGAGAAAATAAATACCGCTTTTACTGACTGTTTAGTATTCAATACAAGACTTACCACGGAAAGTGGAATTTTTGTTTCTGGAAATTGTTTGCTCAATACCATTTGTCCATCCGAATGGTGATCTCCATGTTTTCCATAGCACGCTTATGCTATGTGGGGTGCCTGATAGTATCCAAAATGGCATAGGTATGCTATTGTCCAGGGTGTTGATTTCCCCTTAGGTTTGTCAATAGGAATCCCATCCGCCGCAAGTTAGCCGATGCGAGCGAATACACAATGGGGGCATCTTTCGTTTTCCATTTCCAATCCTAAAGACCTTTGGTGATGATCTACCTTGAAAAATACCTCGCGCACAGACTCATACCAGTCATCCTTTTAACTTTCCAAAACTATATGCTTGTTGTATCCCAAGCCACCTTGCAGGGTCATTGGACTCCATTAGGGGAAGGACTCAATAACGTTGTAAATGATATATACGTCGACGGAAATGATGTGTATGCTGTTGGGTCCTTTACAGATGCAGGTGGAAATACAGATGCAGACTTTATCGCCCGCTGGGATGGCTCGAAGTGGAATCCGGTCGGCACAAGACTGGGTAATTATGTCAGAACCATAGTGGTTCATGAAGGTGATGTTTACATCGGCGGTTCGTTCATTAATGCTGGAGGCAACCAGGATGCCGATGGTATCGCCCGTTGGGATGGAAATGCATGGCAAGCCATCGGGTCGGGTGTCAATAACGAAGTTGCTGCCATCGCTTTTCATGATGGTGAAATATATATAGGCGGCTTTTTTACAAATGCCGGAGGTCAACCTAATGCGGACTACCTTGCTCGTTTTGACGGAAATCAATGGCAGGCAGTGGGCAGTGGAATTGACTCCTCCGTCTTCAATTACGTCGTAACCCTTGAAAGCCATGGTAGTTATTTGTATGCCGGAGGCAGGTTTTCAAAGGCAGGTCAGATACCTCATACAAATAATATCGCACGGTGGGATGGTGTGGATTGGAGTCCGCTTGCACAAGGATATGCGGGTGATATGGGGGTCACAACCATTGCCTCCGATGAAGATAATATTTATGTCGGGGGGGATGGCGGCCCTTTTGGTTCCTTTTTCTGTGGTGTTTCAAGATGGGAAGGAACCTCATGGAATGGGCTTGGCAGTGGTCTTAGTGAATGCATTTATGGCGACGGTGCCTATGCTATAGATGCTTAC
>DATHZY010000464.1:0-14917 GCA_035458325.1 Saprospiraceae bacterium
ATACTGATACAGGAATCTGGCAACAACTCGCCAGGAATAAAATCACGGATACGCTGGCGCATCAATTGATCTCTGCGTGGAAAGACAGCCTGCTGAATGTATTGCGTATCGGTGAAAGGAGTCTGGTGATTGCGCTGCATAACAATACCAATCAGAACTATGGATTTAACAGCTACATGCCTGATGGAGAATATGCAAATGAGGCTGAGGCAGTCTGTAAAGGGTGTGTGCGGGACAATGATGATTTTTACTTTGTAACCGAGTATCCGATCCTCGATCAGTTGTGCGTTGGCCAGTATCATGCCGTCATGCAATCCAATTCCACGATGACAGATGATGGGAGTTTGTCTGTGTATTGTGGAAGACTTGGTATCCCGTACATTAATGTAGAAGCCCAGCATGGACATTTGATCCGCCAGGTAAATATGCTTTTGTTTGCCTACCGGCAGATGAGTATTGAATAGCAATCAGCTGTCAGCTATCAGCTATCAGAAAAAAGCTGCCAGCTTCCAGTTGCCAGAGTATTGTAAGTTACTGCTCACGACATACTCACAACTCACAACTCACTCACAACTCACAACTCACTCACAACTCACAACTCACAACTCACTTAACAGCGTTGTACATCAATTTGACATCCTCGAGTGAAAAACTCCCGACGAGGCCAGTCTGGAAAATCAGTTCCTTGTCGCCAAGAATCCGGACGTACCTAAAGTCATAATCGAGGGTGGTGCTGTCTGCCATTTTACTGAAAATAAAACCCTGGTCTTCTTCCTTAATGACTTCGCGGAAGAATGGATCTTCCCGCACAGCAGTCAGTTGCCTGAGCTTTTCACCGGCTGCATCTTGCTTAGGGGCTGCGAACTCAAAAATCTGGATAAAGAACTGATCCCCTTTTTTTACGGTGATGTCCCGCATGAAGTTGTAGTCCTTTTCCTGGATGATAGCGCTATCCGGGGCCATGATGGTAACTGGAATCCCATGCGACTGAAGATCAAGACTTTGCATATGCACACTATCCCTTTGGCAAGAAGGCAGTAAGGCCAGTGCCAGATAAGTGATAAGCAGTGCTTTTTTCATCGCAACAAAGGTATTCAAATCCTGAAAACGGAGTTTTGTCATGTTTTTACAGGTTTCCATCTATTTTTTCAAATTTACATTGGCAGGAAATGAATTTCATGATATATTTGTGATATCATTTTAATATCAAAATAGAAAAACATGGAAAAATCATTTACACCCTTTTCTGGTTACCTCTTCCTTTTGCTCTTTTTTGGGTTATTGGCACTTGGAATTGTGGGCATTGTCAACGTTTGGCATCCAGCCATTCCGGGTATAGCATTAATAACAGCCTTATTGATGTCCGCCGGGTTCTTTTTCATTAATCCCAACAGTTCCCGGGTAGTAACACTCTTTGGAAAATACAAAGGCACGGTGAAGGCGAATGGGTTCTTCTGGGCTAACCCATTCTTTACAAAAAAAGGTATATCTCTCCGCGCCCGCAATTTTGAAAGTGAGCGGGTCAAAGTAAATGACAAGCGGGGCAACCCGATCCTGATCAGCGTGATCACTGTATGGCGAGTCCGGGATGCCTATAAAGCAGCCTTTGAGGTGGATGATTATGCCAGTTTTGTCAAACTACAGAGCGATGCGGCAGTGAGGAGTCTGGTAGGGCAATACTCCTATGATAATTTTGATGATCACCAGACAGAAATCACGCTGCGTTCCGGATTGCAGGAAATCAACCATGCCCTTGAAAATGCACTCTCCGAAAGGCTTGCGATAGCCGGTATTGAAGTCATGGAATCAAGGATAGGCTACCTGGCCTATGCTGAAGAAATCGCGAGTGCCATGCTCAAGCGCCAGCAAGCAGAAGCTATAGTTGCTGCCCGACACAAGATCGTTGAAGGAGCTGTCAGTATGGTAGAAATGGCCCTGCACGATCTCGCCGGAAAGAACATAGTCCATTTAGATGAAGACAAGAAAGCCACCATGGTCAGCAACCTGATGGTGGTGCTTTGCAGTGATAAAGAGGTTACCCCTGTCGTCAATACAGGAACACTATATCAATAGTTCTGTATAAAAATCCAGCCTCTCAACTCTCAGCGGGGTTTGAAGAAATGCAATTATGAAAAAGAAATTTGTCCTCCGATTAGATGAAGATGTCTACAATGCACTCGAGAAGTGGGCGGCGGACGAATTTCGGAGTGCCAATGGTCAAATCGAATGGATACTGACTCACCAGTTGAAACTCAACGGAAGGTATCGGGGGATTCAGTCGAAGGGGCTTAAGGAAGATCCTCCTAAGGAAAGTGAAAAGTGAAAAGTGAAGAGTGAAGAGTGAAAGGTTAGCAGTTAAATAAAAAGGCGTCCGTTGGACGCCTTTTTATTTGTGTAAAGAACAAAAACTCTTCACTTTTCATACTTTGACTTCGCTCAGCACACCGCTCTTAGCTTTTCACTTTAATGGTGCAGCCGATTGCCTTGGTCTCTGAAGGATCAGGATTGTTTCCTGCCTTGAGGGAGGCAATGGCATTCTCCAGGTACTTAACGCTTACGAGGGAGGCATCCTGTGCATTGTCATCGATAGCACCTATATACCTGATGTACCTGTTGGCATCCAGTAAAAAGACGTGTGGTGTACGTGTAGCTCCAAAAGCTGGATACACCTTTTGTCCTTCATCAAAGAGGTACTTGAAAGGAAACTTCTTTTCCTTTGCCCTGACCTGCATAGAAGCGAAGTCGTCACCTGGCTTTACAGTTGGATCGTTTGGATTGATCGCGACAACCGGATAACCTTGTGAAGCATATTTATTATGCAACGCAATAATCCGGTCTTCATACATTTCTGCGTAAGGGCATGTGTTGCAGGTAAATACAACAATATACCCATTGACCCCTTTATAATCCGCGAGGGATACCATACTGCCATCCACATTCTTCAATGAAAAATCGGCAGCTTGCTCGCCAACTTTATATGCATCGACCACAGGGGCGACAGCACTGATCAATGTGAATGTAAAAAGGGCGAGGAGCAATTTACCGATCTGTGATTTCATAGTCATAAGTTTAAAAAAGGTTTTACTAAATTATTTAACTCATCCGTATGATGAAAAGTTCTTTCAAAAAAGGCCCGTTGATCTCCCCGGTACACCAGGGTGGCCGGAATTGCGCCAGACCATTCGGGACTTATATCTCCGATCCAGAAGTTGGCCCGGTTATCTTCGAGTACGACCACATGGCCTCCAATCTCCTTCTCACGTACAAACGGCTCAAGTTTACGAATATAATCCTTCTTGAAATCAAGGCTTACCAGGATCAGCTTAAAGGGTCGATCCTGATACATTGAATCCAACGCCAGGAAAAAGGGCAATTCCTGAACACAGGGAGCACACCATGTTGCCCAGAAATTGACCACGTAGGTTGTATCTGATTGGCTGTGCAATAATGGTTTCAATTCATCATAATTGACCACCTGCACAGATAAGCTATCTGGTTCAGGCGTTAACCATACAGGATGCTCTTCCACTTTAGGAAAAATTCCCTGAATCAATATGCTGAAAAGCCAATAGATCATATCGTAATGATAACTATCCGGGGGGACCTATAGCTGTTAACGGATAGCTCTATAACAATATTTTAACGTTTTAGGTTGTGAGAGCGTGAGAGCGTGAGAGCGTGAGAGCGTGAGAGCGCGAGAGCGTGAGAGCGTGAGAGCGTGAGAACGTGAGAGCGTGAGAGCGTGAGAGCGTGAGAGCGTGAGAACGTGAGAGCGTGAGAGCGTGAGAACGTGAGAACGTGAGAGCGTGAGAGCGTGAGAACGTTAGAACGTTAGAACGTTAGAACGTTAGAACGTGAGAGCGTGAGAGCGTGAGAGCGTGAGAAGGTTATGGGTTTACCATGAAGTCATACGCAAAGCTGTGTTATAAAAGTTAGATCAAGCTCAAAGTACTTCATGGTTGATGGGTTGATATGTTGATGGGTTTATTTTGGTACACAGACCTACTCTTGGGCACAGTGTTTAGAAAGTTTAGTTTTGGGCCCTTACTGGCTATAAGTTCAGGTCGTATAGAATATATACTCGAACTTCTTTGTTCCTTGCTCTCTGTTCCTTTGATCGGTATACACCATCCGTATTTTCTGGCAACTGTCAAAAGAGGTGAACCTCTTTTCTGGCTGAGTGCCATTTCTAATTCGGACATCTAATGGAGCAATACCGGTAATTTAGAAAGCGAAGATATAGTTGATAACGGTTATCAAAGGCGACGAGGTTTTACGAACATAAAAGATGGTCAAATAATCCTACTGATTTTATCTTATTTCAAGGTCCTGCTTCATATTAAAATTAAAAATATAAATTAAAAAGCTTGCTTATTGCTGAAGAGTAACTTAATTTGACATCATCAAAGATGAAAATACCTCCCGCTTATTCAAGGTATTTCTCTTGCTACATGATATTTAATTTATTTCCAATTACATCACAAGCCCTCTGGGAGTGAGAGAGCGAAGCTTTATCTCCTACTTCAAAATTCCTGTCCTCTGAATTTGTTTTATTATTTGTCTCGCAATATATAGCGAAGGCTTATGCCTGCAGCTATAGGCAACGATCATAAATAATCCTGGGTCCGCCAGGATGGCAAAATTTTTCCGCGGCGAATTTTCGCCATTCTTCCAAAATAAATAATTAACCTGTATGATTGCTCACGCACTCCATATTGTGGTCAATGAACTGAACAAACACTTCACTGATCAATTCCAGGCGCCAGCCAACAGGGTCGTTGAAGGTAATATTGGGATGGGAGTGAATGGAGCAGCGTTGGGTAACGTGCCCGCTGAAAAAATAATCCTCTCCGTTGTAAACTATAAAGAAGAAAAAACTTTAAAAAATCTACCCCACTATGTCCGGAATGATTCTGCCTTAAAGGTCACCTATGAAAACCCTCCTGTTTTTATAAATTTTATGATCCTAATGACTGCAACGCATAGTGACTATCTCAATGCCTTGATAGATCTATCCCGGATTATCCGTTTTTTCCAATCCCAAAATGTATTTACACCAGAGACCGTGTCACCCCTATCCGTAGCTTTGGATCCAGTCAAATTTAATCCTTTGGATAGTCTGGAATCCTTTAAACTGATTTTCGACTTATATTCTCCCTCCTTTGAGGAAGTCAACCATATGTGGGGTACACTCGGTGGCAAGCAGTATCCGTTCGTCATGTATTTGATGCGGATGCTTGAGCTTAAGTTCAGAGTTATACAAAGTGAAAGTGGCGTGGTCACAGAGATTCAGCGTGATTTCTTTCATACATACACCGCCAGGAGCTAAATGGGAGAGCGAATACTGCTGGGATACAAACGTCTATTTGAAGTCCGGATCCTCCATCATTATTGGCTGGATGAAGGCGGGGATGTTTTTGATAACCTCCCACAGGAAAAACGCCATCAACGTTTGCTCAATTACAATATCACCAACTTCCTCTCCCTTGCCCCAACGGCAACAACAGCTCAACTCCTTCAGGACCTTCATTGCGTGTTGAAGTATACTCCATTAGGATTGATCATTGGAGCTCCAGGTAACGTGGCGGTTCCTTCAGATGCAGTATTTCAATTCATTGTCAAGGTCGAACATCCGGATTTTTTCAATTATACAGCCTTAACGCTGCGGAAACAAAACATTTCTGAAATCTTCCACGCACCTGATGAAAAAATATATCGTTACAAGGAGAATGTATTTGTCTTTTCAAATGAGACGGGTAGTACCAAAATCCTATATAATCCTCCAGAAACATTGTACTTCCTCTCAAAATCTACACCTACATATACAGGAGCAGTCGACTATGCTGCTGAATCACTAGTTGGATCTTTGTTTCAGGCAACGATTGACAAACCGGCTGCGGCTCCTCCCTCATCAGGTTGGCTATCTATCGCCAATGCCGCTAAGCATCCCATCTATGTTCACCAGAATGACATGGACACTATCGTGCCTCCCCCGGGTCTTGTGGGTGCTCCTACGAAAGGCATTGAATTGAGTGTTGACATCCCTGACGATATTTTTGCATTAGTCCGTATCAAGACATTGTCTCCGACCAATGACTTCAGCTTATTACGCCTGACCAATCCAGTGGACCCGCTTCATCCCGCAGTATTGCGAGAACCTGTGTTTCAAATAAGATTTAAAAACCGATCCACGATCTGGAAATATTATGACCGGAGAAAAGATAAAACTGATACTCCCGATAATGCTGTTTTTACAGAAGCAAATCCTCTACCCTTGACTTTCTTTGGCAATGCTTCAACCGCGGGACCAGCCCAGCGGACAAAGCCTTCGGCCGGCAGCATAAAAGTCAAGGTAGATGCCAATACTCCCTCAAATATTACCGGATTGGTTTCGGAAATATTTCAATAGCAGACCTATTCTTTCATTTTAAATCAATCAGATATGGCAACCATGTACAAGACCCCGGGGGTCTATGTAGAAGAAATTCCAAAATTTCCACCCTCCATTGCACCAGTTGAAACGGCGATACCTGCCTTTATAGGATATACCGAAAAAGCAGCAGCCGGTAAAACAGACTTAACGTTTAAACCGGTACTTATTGAATCATTGTTGGAATATGAAAAATATTTTGGCAGATCTAATCCAGAACGATTCCGTGTGGATGTAGATTTCAACAGTGATACCGGCGAATTCCAGGTAGATATTGTTGAAAAACCTGACCCCCAATTCATCCTGTACCATGCGATTCAAGCGTTCTATGCCAATGGAGGTGGAAAATGTTACATCATCTCCGTAGGAACATTTCTTTCAGGAAGGGTAGAAATTACAAATATCCTGCTTGGTTTGGATGAAGCCAAAGCGGTGGATGAAGTTACCCTACTCATAAGTCCGGAAGCTGTATTGCTCAGCGATACACAGTATGGCCAATGGGCCACCGCTGCATTAAAGCAATGCGCTGAATTACAAGATCGATTTACGATCCTGGATGTATCTGAGGACTATACTACCAATTCGGATATTACAGCCCGCTTCCGAAACCGGGTCCCTTCCACGGTAGATGAAGCTAAATATGGAGCGGCCTATTATCCCTTTATCGAGACCGCATTTTCCTACATCCTCCAAGATAGTGATGGCAACAATATCAGTTTTATCAGGCTTTATACCGAGAAAGGATCGGCCTTATCAGGATCAACGACTGAAGTAGCGGCAGGCAAAACAAAGTACGATGCATTACTTGTGGCCGAGGCTGCTTATCAAGTTGCACTCTCCGATTTTAGTAAAGCGGAAAAAGCAAAACTAATCGCCGATCAAATTGATACCATCGTCACTACATTATTAGCCGCCGGGGTCAATGAAGAAGACATAAAAGCGGCCCTCTATGAAGCTATAGGCCAGAGTGATGTTCCTAATTCTATTCAGAATGCAGCAGCAGGCACCCTGGCTGCAGCGGCTACTGCCTTGCAGACAGCTCAAGATGCAAATCATGCAGCAAAGGAAACAGCCCGGGATACGAAGTTGAATGATCTCGACCTTGCAAAAGCGGCCATGGATACTGCTTCTGATGCCATACTTGCACTGGGGGATTATTCGTATACGCAACTCAACAAGGTAAAGGCGAAGAATAATGCATTGTACAACATGATCCTTGATAAAATCACAAATTCAGGAGTCGTACTCCCTCCAAGTAGCCTGATGGCGGGCATTTATGCCACCGTGGATGAAAGCCGGGGTGTATGGAAAGCTCCCGCCAATGTAAGTCTGGCCAGCATCATCAGGCCAACCCTCACGATTTCAAGTCAATTTCAAAGCGATTTGAATGTAGATACATTAGCAGGTAAATCGGTGAATGCCATAAGAGCGTTTGCCGGCAAGGGTTCACTCGTATGGGGTGCACGCACCCTGGCAGGTAATGACAATGAGTGGCGATATATTAATGTTCGTCGCCTTTTCATTTTTGTGGAGGAATCAACGAAGAAGGCGACTGAACGATTTGTCTTCGAACCCAACGATGCCAATACCTGGGTCAAGGTGCAGGCGATGATCGAAAACTTCCTGACAGTACTTTGGAGGCAAGGTGCCTTACAAGGAGTCAAACCTGAGCATGCATTCTATGTAGCAGTGGGACTGGGTAAAACCATGACTGCATTGGATATCCTGGAAGGCCGTATGATTGTTGAAATCGGTATGGCAGCCGTTCGTCCTGCTGAATTTATCATACTGCGCTTCTCCCATAAAATGGCAGAATCCTGATCTGTTCCATGATCCGATCCGAAATGAATGTCCTTAATCTTTAATCTTTAAAATCAATTCAAATGGCTCAAGAATATCCTGTCCCCCGGTTCCACTTTCAGGTTGACTGGGGAGGTGCAAAAATCAGCTTCCAGGAAGTTACAGGTCTGGATATGCAGGTAGAAATGATTGAATACCGGCATAGTGACAGTAAAGACTTCAACAAAATAAAAATGCCTGGATTGCGAAAATTCAGCAATATCACCATGAAACGAGGCAAGTTTGAGAATGACTTCGATTATAACAATTGGATTGACGAAATCGCCAATGAAAGAGTCAAGGCTCGTCGTGATGTGGTGATTAGGCTGCTGAATGAAAAACACGAACCGGTAGCTGCCTGGTCCGCTACCCGATGCTTTCCGGTAAAGGTCACTGCGCCTGATCTAAAGTCGGATGCCAATGAGTCTGCGATGGAATCCATCGAAGTAGCGCATGAAGGTCTGAAATTGATGAAGATATAATTCCCTCGTTCTATGGTCGATTACTATCCGCCCTGGGGATTCTACTATAAGGTGGAATTTGAAATCAGTCAGGCAAAAAATGACGTACGGTTTCAATCTGTCTCCGGTCTTTCTGTCGAATATGACACAGAAGAATTCAAGGAAGGAGGTGAAAACCGTTTCACGCACAAGTTACCTGTCCGGACCAAGTATGCGGATCTCATCCTCAAGCGAGGCATGCTGGTCAATTCGGAAGTCTCCAAATGGTGCAATGATGCATTTCGAAACCGCGAATTCAAACCCTCCAACCTGAGTATCATCCTGATGAATGAGAAAGGGGAGCCTTTGCGCACATGGAATGTCTCCCATGCGATCCCAAAAAAATGGAGTGTCAGTGATTTGAATGCCAATGAGAATGCCATCGTCATCGAAACGCTAGAACTCACCTACCGATTTTTCACTATTAAAGAATGAGCTGCTATGCCGATCGAAATCAAAGAATTGCATATCAAGGTCAATGTGCATCCTCCTCCAAATGGGCCCATCGCAACAGCCACCCCTCAACCTACTTCTCCCGCTGGAGGTGGTGGTACCCAGGGCAAAGATGAGATCATCGCTGATTGTGTGGAACAAGTATTACAAATCCTGCAACAAAAAAACGAACGGTAATGGCAACCGAAGGTAAGCTTGAAAAAATGCTGATCCTGGGATTCAAGGATTCCAAAGAAGCAGAAACGGGGGGCAAAGCGGAAGCACAAAAGAATAATGCAGTATTCGAAGCCCTGATCAATCCCGAAAGCCTGACCCACGAATACAAGTTGAAATATGCAGAGGCCGCTCAGGGCCAGGGCACCAGCGGGCAGGAGATGAAATATGAAAAAACGGAACCGGAAGAGATGACCTTCGAGTTTCTGTTTGACAATACCGGCATCATCGATGGTAAAGCACGGGACAATATTGCAGAGGATATCAAGACATTTAAAGCAATCCTGATTGAATTCCAAGGTGAAGCCCATCAACCCAATGTGATTAAACTGGTTTGGGGTGAGAATTCCGTCTTTGTCGGTCGCGTCCTGGAACTGAGCATTACCTACAAACTCTTTAGTCCGAATGGAAATCCATTGCGGGCTGTAGCCAAAGTGAAATTCAAAAGCACGGTTGAAGAACAGAAACGCGCAGCCGAAGAAAACAAAAGCTCGCCGGATCTCGTACATATCCGCAAGGTGAAAGCAGGAGATACACTGCCGCTAATGTCTACCCGTATCTATGGCGAGCCCAGGCACTATCTGCAGGTAGCTGAAAAAAATGAAATCAACAATTTTCGTGCACTTACACCAGGTAAGGATATCATGTTCCCGCCCTTCTCCAAAAAAACAAATTAATCCAACGTGGCTACGAACTCCTCTACCATACCTACCCCTGCGACACCAGATCTTTGTACAGCCAAAGTACTCATCGAAGGGACAGAACTTTCAAGCGCTATTCATGTCCTATCCATTCATGTTACCCGTGAATTAAACCGCATACCTGTTTCTATCATTTATATCCAGGATGGTGAGGCAGCAAAGGCTACGTTTGATCATAGTAATACCGACACCTTTATTCCCGGTAAAAAGATTGAAATCAAATTAGGTTACCGATCGCAGGAATCCACCGTGTTCAAAGGAACCATCATTAAGCAAAGTCTGAAAATCCGCAATACAGGCAGCTTTCTGATTGTCGAATGTCGTGATGACTCAATCAGGATGACTTTACACTCGAAGAGCGCATACTATAATGACAAAAAGGATAGCGATATCATCGAAGAAATCATCGGCCGATATGGTTTACAAAAAGAAGTCACCGCAACAACGCCCGATTTGAAAGAAGTCGTACAATATGAATCCACTGACTGGGACTTTATCATGTGCAGGGCAGAAGCCAATGGGCATTTTGTCATGGTGGAGGATGGAAAGATTTATGTAAAGAAACCCGATGTAACCCAGGAAGCAATCCTTACAGCCACCTTTGGTGCAACCATCCTTGAACTGGATGCAGAAATGGATGCCCGCTTTCAACCCAAAGGCATTAAGGCACATAGCTGGAATGCAACCGACCAGGAAGTCATAGAAGCAGAAGCTAAAACACCAACCACAACAAACAATGGTAACCTGACGCCAGAAGATTTAGCAGCAGCACTTTCACAAGAGGTGCACGACCTTCGTCACGGGGGTAAAATGTCGAGTGCGGAGCTCCAGGTATGGGCGGATGCACAATGGCTCCGTGATCAATTGGCCAAAGTGAGGGGACGTGTGAAATTCCAGGGATTTGCTGATATCAAGCCGGGTCATACGATTGAATTAGAAGGTATCGGTGACCGAATGAAAGGCAAGGTATTCGTTTCCGCGGTGCGCCATCAGTTTTCCGGTGGCAATTGGGAAACAGATGCACAATTTGGAATTCATCCTGGCACATTTGCTGATAAATTTAATCTACGTCCATTACCTGCTGCCGGCCTGATACCTGCTGTCAGTGGGTTACAAACCGGAATTGTCACTAAGCTGGAGGATGATCCTGACGGAGAGGATCGTGTTAAAGTCAGATTGCCACTTATCAGCACAAATGATGAAGGTACATGGGCAAGGGTTGCTACCCTTGATGCCGGCAATCAACGCGGCACTTATTTCCGTCCGGAAATTGATGATGAAGTCATTGTCGGCTTCCTGCACGATGATCCGAGATATCCGGTGATCCTTGGTATGTGTCATAGCAGTAATAAGCCATGTCCTGAATCGGCAAAGGATGATAATCATCTCAAAGGCTATGTGAGTCGGGAGAAAATGAAATTGACCTTTGACGATGAAAAGAAAATCATCGCCCTTGAAACACCGGCCGGAAATAAATTCCACCTGACAGAAGATGAATCCGGTATCCGGATCGAAGATCAAAACAAAAATAAAATCATCCTGGACACTAAAGGAATTACCATCGAAAGTATCAAGGATATCATATTCAAAGCGAAAGCAGATATCAAACTGGAAGGCTTGAATATCCAATCGAAAGCTTCCGTAGGATTCAAGGCTGAAGGAACGGCCAGTGCTGAAGTATCCGGGGCCAACACCACCTTAAAGGGTAGTGCGATGGCTACGATCCAGGGCGGTATCGTCAAAATCAATTAACGCATTATGTTTCCTGCTGCACGCATTACGGATATGATTGTCAGTCCGGCGACATTCGGAGCGCCGCTACCGATTCTTCCTTCAGGCCCCCCTACAGTGCTGATAGGTGGCCTTCCTGCGGCAAAAATGGGAGATACCTGCGGATTAGATGCAATCATCAAAGGTTCAGCAACGGTTCTGATCGGTGGAATGCCGGCAGCGCGCATAACAGATCTCACCGCTTCCGGCGGAGCTATCATACCTCCTGGTGCTGTAACGGTCCTCATTGGGGGATAACATAGAACATCGTAACTCTATCGTAAATGAAATTGACATTTCTTGGCCGGGGATGGTCCTTTCCTCCTGCATTTGATGAAACACTCCATGAAGTAGTCATGCTGGAAGAAGAATGGGATATCGCCAAAGGACTGGAGGTATTACTCGGTACGACACCGGGTGAGCGAGTCATGCTCCCTGATTTTGGATGTAACCTGGAGGAGTTGCTGTTTGAAAGCCTGGACACTACTTTGAAAGCGTTGATGGCCAATAAAATAGAATCTGCCATCCTGTATTACGAACCACGGATAGATGTAGAATCGATCGTACTCAATACGCAACTGGAATTGGAAGGTGTCATCATCATCGAAATCACCTATCGGGTTCGATCTACCAATTCACGTTTCAATTTCGTCTATCCATTTTACAAAGAAGAAGGAACGGATATCAACATCACCACCACCATTAATCTATTACCTGCCACGAGCTGATGGACTGCACGCAGAATTTTGATGCCTTAAAATTAATCCGTGAGGGATTAAGCCAGGAGCAACGACGCAAGGATGCACCCAATCCGGCTTTAGCGCAGGTAAACGAGCATACCCCAGCCCATCTCATGGCCTTCGCAAAGACCTATGCCGGATGGCTCCAATATTACAATGAGGACAACACCGCCAGTGGAAACTGGGAGAAGTTTTTTGACAATGATGTATCTGCATTATTAGCTATCGCGGCTATTGAAAGAATAGAATTGTACACGGTAACTATACAGGAACATTTTGAATTTCTGAATGATCTTGCGCACAAGGGCCAAGTAACCCAGCTTAAAAATCATCTGGGTAGTTTGTTCAGCATCCTCGCTTCACTTGCCAAGCAAATCGACCTTTTAGCACTCGCGTTGCCCAAAGAGCTTAAACTAAAATCTACACTTAAAAATCTCATTCAATCGCGACTGGCACCTGATCTGCAGAAACTCATCGCGTATCATCAAGGCGGAATCTCGCTAAACAGGATAAATGATGTCATACCACAACCGGATATGTCCCTATTTGGCAAGCCGGTCAAAACATTTTCAAGTATCATCACTCCAGGCTTATCACCAGATTGGATCACTGATGGATCTCCCAATTGGACAACATACCTATCAAACATCCATGCCAATCCAATAACTTCGATATACGGAAGTGGCACCACAGTCTTTGATCAAATTAATCATATCGCGACGCACAATCTGTTTACATCCATTTTCGATCAGTTTCTTAAAGTATACACGCGCATAATCCGGGATGCAAATACGGAGTTAACACAAACATTAGACGATTGGCCAGGTCACAAACCGCATTATGCTCTTTTCCTGTCCTTTCTCCTGCTCAATGAATATGCCCGGAAAGAAACCAATACGCTCACGGCACGGCACCTGGATTATTACTATCGGGACATCCTTCACCTGAAAGAAAAACCCGCCTCCCCGTCAATGGTGCATGTATTACTTGAGCTGGCCAAAAACAAAGCCAGCCTGGAGGTGGATGAAAAAACGCCCTTCAATGCAAAAAAAGACGCCCAGAATAAGGATGTCATCTTCACCAATGATGTTCCATTTGTTGCCAATCAGGCTAAAGTAACTGAACTACGTTCATTATATAAACATGTCAACGATACGAATGAAACGCTGACAGGAATGAATAACCGGTATTTTGCTTCTCCAATAGCCAATTCAGAAGATGGCATTGGTGGGCCGCTCCTGTCGGAGGAACAATCCTGGCATCCTCTTTTTAGTAAAATTTATGATGGAGACATACTCACTTCCATCAATATGCCCAAGGCGAAAATCGGTTTTGCGCTGAGTTCTCATTATTTACTAATGGCTGAAGGAACACGTACGATTACCTTGGATATTCCAATCGAGTCTTCAGTTGTATTGTCGCTTCAGGATTATGGAGGTGATGTTACATGTTTTTTCAGCAAAGCAGATGGCTGGCTCGAAAAGACACCGGTACATTTTAAACGTACATCAAGCACAAATCTTCAATTACAAATTCTTGTCTCAGGCAATGATCCGGCCATTACTCCCTATGACAGCAAAACACATGGATATCATTTAGATACCACCCTTCCAACATTTATCCTGGCCCTGCGGCAAGACACCTCCTCCTATATCTACACCATCCTGCAGCATATTGTCGTTTCATCAATAGAATTAATTGTCGAGGTTACAGGTTTAAAAACGCTGGCCGTGAATAATGATTTCGGCCCGGTAGATACTTCCAAGCCTTTTCTACCCTTCGGTTCATCACCGATCAAGGGAAGTAGTTTTGTATTTGGTTCTAAAGAGCTATTTCAAAAATTGGCTTCCTCTGTAAACCCTGCTAAACTACAGATTGAATGGCAGGTGGATGGAATAAAATATGGAACAGATCCTCCATCCGCACCCTTGGTAACGATCAGTTATCTCGCCAATGGAAATTGGGCTTCTTTCAGCGGGAATACACTATTCTCTACAGAAAAAAGTGAAATTACGTTTCCTGATATCAACGATTCAATACTCGTTGCTCCGGATTTTAGCGAAAATGAAATTTTAAGTACGTCATCCGCCTATGGATATATAAAAGTGACGCTTGAAGATCATTTCGGTCAGGAAGAATATCTAATTGCCCTGCGGGACTATCTTCTTCTGAAGACCACAGAGGGCACAGATGATCCTGCTCCTACTCCACCTCAAATTCCTATTGCCTCTGCTTTTTCAATCAACTATACTGCGGTTCAATCCATCGATA
>DATHZY010000465.1:0-4436 GCA_035458325.1 Saprospiraceae bacterium
TAAGCAATGGTTTGTGAAGACGAGTTGTATTTCGTCTCTTGAGGAAAATATTCATGGTATTGCAATTTCCTTTATAAAAAGCCCAACTTGCTCATATACAAGGTGGTGAGCGTCACTTGGTCAGGATTCCCTTTACCGGGGTCAAATATAATACCAATCAGAAATAAAATAAGAGGAAAAAGTCTTTTTATCCTGAATTAGTGGTGTTCAATTTATATAAAATTTTATTTTAATGTGTAAATTATTAAAAAACAACAAAATAAGATCTTGGGAACCTAGCTTTTGCTGAATAAAAAATGCACCACAATTGTACGATTGTGAAAGGAAAACTTTAAAACAGGAGTAAGGAGGAGGTCAGTTCAGATATAATCTTCACTCAGACTTGACTATGCAAGAATACCGATTGATATGTTCATGAACGAAAAGGTACTGTTCAGATACCTAACCAACGTTCATATTCTTCCTTTTGAACCGGACCTGCGGGAACAGGCTTCGGCGTCTTTCGACCCCGGAAGAGGTTTAAGATTCGATTAAATAAGCGCATCATGGGATATAATTATAGGTATAACGATCCTGAAACACAATATGTTGATGCCTCAACACTTATTTTCAATTTCGTTACCCTACAAATATAATGTTTTTTTATAATATATAACTAATTTATTTTCCCCCGCCGATATTTGGATCCAGGGCGAGTGCCTTGGCCCTTAATTCATTGGCCCTGGCCATGTTCCCCGCCATGTGGTAGGCATTGGCTGCATTCCATAGGATGGCAGCCGATTGGGGGAATCGCTGCATGGCTTTTTCAGCGATCGCAATATTCTTATCATGGGCTCCGGTTGAACGGTATACTGACATCAGGTTGGCATAGGTTGCGAGCGTTCCTGGTTCAAGGGCAAGTGCCTTCTCGAGGATAGCCCCAGCTTCCTGTTGCCTGTTGAAATGTGCATACTCCATTCCGAGATTGACCAGGGCGGGTACGTGGTTAGGATTCGCTTGCACGGCCTTTTCAAAATACGCAAGGGCCTCCGTGTTTTTGTTTTGTGCCCTGAGTTCAAGTCCCATCATATTGTTAAATCGCGGACTGTTTGGGGAGGTTTGAAGCGTAGCTAATGCCAGCGTGTAATTATTTTTCCAGTCATCCGTACGTGTCAACGTGCGCCATGAAAACAGGAGAATAAAAATACCAAGCAGCGCGAACCCCGGTATTCGACTGCCCTTGATATCCATTAACTTCGTCAGCATCACAGACAACACCAGGATTAAACCAACAGAAGGGATATACAGGATCCGCTCGGCCTTCAGGAATCCGGCAGCAAAAACAAAATTGGAAACAGGAAGCAGCATCAGGAAGAAGAATAAGATGCCCCAGGAAGCCGCTGGTATTTTTCGTCTCAGATAATAAGCAAGACTAATCATAGCCGTGATCACCAATATTCCAAATAGCACTTTTATATTGCCAAAACCAACGATGGGCACCTCATCAATCCAATAATCAGCTGAAAGCGGGAACGGCCAGAAATGCAATCCAATATATTCAGCAGAAGTCCGCAGGGATGTAGCCATGCGTTCGGTGGATCCAACATTGGCCCACAATTCATGCGAGGCAGTCGGTCCTGTAATCGTACTCCGAACCATCCACATACCCAGCGAAAGGATAGCCACGCTACCAAAGGCTATCCACTTATTGCGGTCATTCCATGAAAAAGTTTTGCTGGTGAAATAGTAATAGGTTTCCTGTAAGGCCAGAATCGCGATCATCAGGAATCCGTGTTCCTTCGAGGTAATAGCAGCAAGCGTAGAAACGAGCAGGAGCACCAACCATTTTATTTCTCCTTTTTGTCTCCATTGATGATAACACACCATCGAGGACAGTATAAACAAGGCAGCCAGGATTTCAGCTCTGCCCACAATACCAGCCACAGCCTCTGTATGGATTGGATGGATGGCAAACAACAAGCCTGAAATGATCACCAGTCTGAAATCCAGGAAAAGGAGTGAGGCCATTTTCATCAGCATCAGGCATACGAGTGCATGCAGGAGTATATTGACAATATGAAAAGCTGCAGGTGTTTCACCGGTAATCGCATATTGCAAATTATAGGTGGTCAGCGTAAGTGGCCTGTATAATCCGGTGTCCGTCGCGTCCACTTTGCCTGCCCAGTAATGCGAGGTCCAGATGGCAGGTATTTGATCCAGTGACTTGATAAACGTATTGTCCTCCACGATGAGCACATCATCAAGCGTAAAATCCGCATTGAAGGCTGGAATATAGATCAGGATGGAGATCAGTGGAATCAGCCACCATGTATGTTTAAACCATACCGGTACCTGGACAGGTGATTTCTTTTTCTTAGCCATATTAAATTAGGTGGCTACGAAAGTAGGAATAAAAGGGAAATGGCTAAAGGGGCGGAAGAGGCTAAAGCGGCCAGAAATGGGTTGTATTAAAATTGATATTCTTCGGTAGGGGTTCAAAATTTTGAACCCCTACCGAAGAATATCAATTTTGGCACTAACTGCTAACTGCTAACTGCTAACTGCTCACTGAGTCCTGCTTCCTATTTCCTTTTTCCTAATTGGCATCAATCACTTTACCAGAACCGGTTATCGAAGAGTTGATATCCGGATGACCCTTGTAAAAAACATCACCACTACCTGAAATGGTAATATCAAGATCGTTGTCCACCGTCACTTCAGCACTACCGCTTCCGGAAATGGTAATGTCTGAAAAGTCTGAATTCAGATTAAAGGACCTGACCCATCCGCTGCCAGTAATGGCAATGTCTACGTTATCGGCAAATCCTTCAACATACACATCACCGGAACCGGACAAGAAGATGTCAAGGTTATCCAGGTCCAGGTACATATCGATTTCTCCTGAGCCAAAAAGCCCGAGTTCCATATTGCCGTTTTGCTGAAATTGACTTTCCCCATAAATGTCACTGCTGCCATAGGAATCAAGCTGCTGGATTTCGGGAACAAAGATGGTGATCACCTGGTGTTGATCAATGGAGCCATGTTCTTCGATGATCAGTATATTATCGGCCACCCGCACTTCGGTATCATAGACATCTCTTTCCTGGCCTTCAACAATTACCTGGAAATAATTGGCCTGCACAATACGTATGTCAGACGAGGTGGCAAGTTCTATTTTTTCAAAGGGGATGGTATCATAGGTAACGGAGATCGGGTCAGAAGAGTAATCATCGTCGCATGAAAATAATCCGAAGGTGATGACAGAAATCAGGAGGAGGTAATTGGTTTTCGTCGCCATGTTTTTTGATTTGGTTTCAAGGCCAAAATTAAGGAACGGGTCGCAAGTTAGGTTCTTGCGATAGTGTTAATGCGGTTAGTGTTGGCGTTAAACTGTGTTAATACCTCCTTTGTCATTACCTTTGCGCGCCTAAACGCATAAAAGATGGGAAGAATATTCGAAGTACGTAAGTCAAGTATGTTTGCCCGGTATGACCGGATGGCCAAGCAATTTACGCGGATCGGAAAGGAAATCGCGATAGCGGTGAAAGCCAGTGGCCCGGATCCGGATAATAATTCTTCCCTCCGCCGCGCCATGCAGAATGCCAAGAGCGTCAATATGCCGAAAGACAAGGTCGAGGCTGCGATCAAGCGGGCGATGGGTAAGGACATGGCCAATTATGAGGAAGTGATGTATGAGGGCTATGCCCCCCATGGAGTTGCCGTGATCGTGGAAGCTGCTACAGATAATATAGTCCGCACAGTAGCCAATGTCCGTTCGGCCTTCAATAAAGGTAACGGTGCCTTGAGCACCAGCGGCAGTGTAAGTTTTCAATTCAATAAAATGGGGGTTTTCAATCTCTCTCCGGAAAACCTGGATCCGGAAGCCCTGGAGCTCGATTTGATTGATCACGGACTCCAGGAGATGGGGGAAGGGGTGGCCGAGGATGGAAAGGAAGTCCTGGTCGTAAGGTGTGCCTTTGCAGATTTTGGCAAAATGCAGAAAGCCCTCGAGGACATGGACATAAAAGTACTTACTTCACAATTTGAATGGATACCCACCACTACGGTTGAATTACCTGAAGACCAGGCAGAGGAAGTACTCAAGTTAGTGGCTCGCCTGGAGGCTGATGAAGATGTACAGCATGTGTTCCATAACCTCGCTTAGGGAAAAAAATAGAGTTGCCAGGGGAATAAAAGGGGTTTAAAAAGTGACTTTTAACTGAAATCGAAATTTAGTTAAAAAAATCTCTGTGACATTGATAATCAAATAGTTACGACAGTGTGGCGCACCCAGGTGTGCCACACCGTCGTAATTAATTTGAATATTAGAGTCTTGGGAATGATTTTAACTACATTTCAAATCCAGAAGAATATCCTCGAAATTCAATCCATTTTTTCGCATTCATACCCGACCCGGATGCCCACGGATAGTGACTGGATATAAAAGAAAAAGGTCA
>DATHZY010000466.1:0-2816 GCA_035458325.1 Saprospiraceae bacterium
ATACTGACGACTCACCACTCACGACTCACGATTTTCCACTCACCGCTCACAACTCACAACTCACTATTCACCACTCTCCAAGACAAATGGCCACACCACAATGGATAGTCAAACTGCAGGAACGCTGGCACGTTAAATCGGCGTGGCAGGTGGTTATCATCCTGGTTGTCTTTGCCTGTACCGGTTTTACGGTAATGTTTATCAAACCGCCTATCACAGAATGGTTGTTTCATGAAAACCATCCGGCCTGGTTTTCCATCCTGTATTGGGTCCTGATTCTGCCGATCTACAACCTTTTTCTCTTGTTTTATGGATTTGTCTTTGGCCAGTTTGATTTTTTCTGGGCCTTTGAAAAACGATTCTTTTCAAGAATCTTTAAAAGAAGAAATACATCAAAATAAAAAAGAGAACCGCGATTGCGGTTCTCATTTTGTGCCGAAGGGGGGACTCGAACCCCCATGTCCTTACGAACACACGCCCCTGAAACGTGCGTGTCTACCAATTCCACCACTTCGGCTGATGATAGCTAATCCCCGCTGCGCGGGGATTAGCTATTTACTATATGCAGTACCAGAGGCGGGAGTCGAACCCGCACATCCTTGCGAACGCTGGATTTTGAGTCCAGTGCGTCTACCAATTCCGCCACTCTGGCAATACTTTTCTTCACGACCTCACTTCTGAGGGACTGCAAATTTAAACTTTTTTACAAACCAACCTAAAAACAACTCGCTTCTAGCTTAGATATCGTCTTTTAAGACGATCGTTCGTAAGAACGATAAGTTACGCCACTGGTAGCTGGTAGCTGATAGCTGGAAGCTTACTCTGAAAGCTGAGAGCTGACAGCTACTTACCAAACAACCTCATGATATCCAATCCATTGGCCAGGATCAGCAGGCCAAGAACGATCGCGAAGCCCACGTAGGTAGCATATTCCATAAACTTATCACTTGGCTTCCGGCCTGTAATAACTTCATACAGGAGAAACACCACATGCCCGCCATCCAATGCGGGAATAGGCAGCAGGTTCATGATCGCCAGGATAAAGGACAAGATGCCCGTTATCCTCCAGAATGATTCCCAGTCCCAGGAAGTGGAAAACAACTTGGTGATGGTGATAAAGCCTCCGAGGCTATCCTTTGCTTTTACATTGCCTCTGAATAACTGGGCGATGCCTTTGAACCAATCGCCCATAAAAGCTAATCCTTCAGTGATTCCTCCGGGAATGGCCTGGGCTAATGTATAATCTTTACGGCCTGTCCAACCGAATTCAGTTGCACTCTTCAGGGCGATTCCGATTTTTCCTTTCTCATCCACCAGTACAGACGCCTCTGCCGGCTGACCTGCCCGTGTATAACCAAGACGGATGGTTTCACCCTTTGCTTTTCTGAGTGCCTTGACAACTTCATGCTGGTATTTCGCTGGCACATTATTGACGTACGTTACTTCATCGTCACTCTTCAGGCCTGCCTTTTCAGCATTACTTCCTTCAGTCACTTTCAAAACGACAAAAGGAATCCTGGGACCAATCACATCATAATCCTTATAATCATTGGAGGAAAGCACCTGGACAAACTGAGGCTCGACCGTCACTTTCACTTCATGGCTGTCACGGGTGACAATGATCTGCTTAGCATTGTTGAGCACGATCTCCTTGCGCAATACAGAGGGAGTAAACTCCTTGATCTCTTTTCCGCCGATAGAGATGATCTTATCTCCGTCTTTTAATCCGAGTTCAGTACCCAGTGAATCGACATAAATACCATATTCCAGTTTATCATTCTGCACATACTCCTTGCCATAGCCCCAGAGCATCATGCCAAAAATGAGGAAACCGAGGATAAAGTTGACCGTCACACCGCCCAGCATAATGATGAGGCGCTGCCAGGCTGGCTTGGATCTGAATTCCCATGGTTGAGGAGGGAGCTTCATTTGCTCGGTATCCATGCTTTCATCCACCATACCGGCTATCTTGACATAGCCTCCGAGTGGCAGCCAGCCGATTCCATATTCTGTTTCGCCGATCTTCTTTTTAAAGAGGGCAAACTTGACATCAAAGAAGAGATAAAACTTTTCTACCTTGGTTTTGAACCACTTAGCAGGCGCAAAGTGGCCCAATTCATGCAATACCACCAATATCGAAAGGCTCAGGATCAACTGAGCGATCATCGTCAATACACCCATCAGGTAAGATTATTTTTTGAAATCAAGGTTAAGATGCTGTTCAAAACGATAGTTTTGGCCTTTATGTTCCAAAGCCGAGCGGCGAAATTAGGCATTTATGGGCGTTAATTCCCTTCCATGGTACTTCCTGCCCACGCTGGAAGAGACTGACACGACCGTTTCCCTGACAGGAGATGAGTGGCATCATTGCTATCATGTCCTGCGCATGGGCGAAGGTGATACACTCCTCTTGTTCAATGGATCCGGTCTTTGCATAGAGGGCCTGATCAAGACGGCCACGAAAAATGAAGGGACGATTGAACTCACCCAGGACCATTCAGCTACATTCAATGGATTACGACCCTATAAGCTGACCGTAGCCTTTGCACCAACCAAAAACATAGACCGCACTGAATTTGCCGTGGAGAAACTGGTCGAACTGGGCGTCGACGAAATCTGCTTCCTTGATTGTGACCATTCCGAAAGGGCACATCTCCGTCTCGATCGTATGGAAAAAATCGTGCTGAGCGCTGCTAAACAATCCAGGAAAGCTACCCTGCCATTGCTGAGGGACCTGATTTCCCCCACGATGCTGATTACCCATTTCAAAAACGAACAACCGGAAACCCAGCTTTTCTGTTGTCATCTCGATAACT
>DATHZY010000467.1:0-4764 GCA_035458325.1 Saprospiraceae bacterium
CGGGCCATTATCATCACCGGTGTTATCGTTGTTGCAAATGGCCATTGCAATTGCAAATAGTAACATCCGGATAGTAAGTTGAAAGGAAGTTGGATTTTAGAATTGCAATGAATATTTTGAGATTCAAATATCGGTCGGCCAGTTATGTCAATCAAGGTAGCCGACAAAGGATTTTCTTCACACAATAGGTTTAATTCATCAGAAAATGTCGGGTTTGGAAATATTTTAAAATTGTAGTGTTTTTCATCTTCCGTTTGCAAAACATAACCGTACGAATACTTTACAACAGTTTGATCAAACAAGGAATCATTTTGTTCGGTCCAACCCAGGAGATATAATGAATTCTCTTTGAGTACAAGATTAACCCCATTATCATCTTTGCCATCGGGCTCATCATAATATGTGCTATCGATTAAGTTTCCACCAGAATCATAAACAAGGATTAGCATATCTGAAGATGCATAAGGGTCAGCCCCATTGCGAACAGATTGATAGCCTCCAACGAATGTAAAATCTTTTTCGTTGGATAATACTTTTTTACCAACCTGGCAGGAACGGAGGTCATTAAACTGATATCGCGTAGTCCAAATGGGGATTCCATTTTTATCGAGCTTAATGGTCAGGACATCGCAGTTGGAATAACTTGTGGTGTCTCCATAGTATGGTCCATAATGTCTCCCGGTTACGATTATACTGCCATCTGCATTTAAACAGACATCTTCAATTTCATCTGCGAATACATTTCCAGGAAGATTGGTCGGATAATGGAAGCTCCATAATGTATCACCAAATATATTCCGCTTATCTATCTTAAATTTTCCTGTAGGATAAATATTGAACCAATTTCCATCATTGTCAAATGAAGGTTTAGTCGCGGATACTTTAGGGATTTCCTGTGTAAAAACGATTTGCCCATCTGTTAAATTTAAGTGATAGATTTCGGTTTCATTATAGGAAGAAATCACAACTAACCTTGATTTGGCAATTTGCAGATTTACAAGGTACCTTGTGGGTATAGCATTTTGCCAAATGAGGTTGCCTTGGCTGTCACGCTTTTCGATCAGTGTTTTGATCTGCGCTGAATCGATTATTTTCATTACACTATACAAATTACCTTCATTATCTACGTCCACTCCATTGCAGGATTGAGTGACAAACCAATTTTCAGGCGGAGAAGCGCTTTCATTCGACCATAATAATTCACCTTGAGATGAGATTTTAAGGATCAACGCGTTGCTGCTGCTTTGAGGCTCAAAACCACCTGTGTATTTTGTGGTCGTTTCAGCACCAATGTACATATTGTCATTGGAGTCCATTACAATGTCATGAATTTTATCTTCGATTTTGTATATACTTTCGTATTCGTATTCCCATTTTACTTCTCCTTCAGGAGAAAATCTGAATACATAAATGGTGGTATATGGAACTGGAGTCATTATCCGTTTAGCACTGATTGTAATGAAATCACCATCGGATGTCTCAAAAGTTTCTAGATAAGGTCTAAAGCGGGTATCATATGAAAACGGAGTAATCCCATTGCCTTCGAGCGTAAACTCCCACACTTTATCAAGTTGTGCCTGCAGCGTGGTGCTGAAAATATAAAGCAACACGAGAAGTATCCTGTTTTTCATAAGGATGATCTTTCTTCCAATGTAACCAGAATTTGTCATTGAATCCTGAAGATATAGCAAAATGTCAAACCTATGACATTAATTTTCATTTTATGTTTGGCTGACTTCAGTGTTCGATGACAATGAATGTTTGTTTTACTAAAAGAAGATTCTAATATCTGAAAATGAGGACTACATGATATATTATTCGGAATGGAGAATGCCTTGTATTATAATTTTCCGCTCCCGGAATTCCACCACAAAACCATCCCGCAGTTTGTGTCTCTTTCGCAATTCCACCTCTCCATTGACGATCACCTCGCCCTCCTGGATGCAGTTATTTGCCTCGCCACCGGTTTCGACCAACTGGACTAGCTTGAGCAACTTGTTAAGTTCAATGTACTCGTGTTCTTTAAGGTAGAATGTTTCCATAAGTAAGCAAAGATCACACAATTCTTGAAAGAAGGACCAGGGGCATATCCTTGTGTCTTTTGAGGTGGACGAATACTAAAAGATCTTCCCGCCTGCTCAATATTGATGACCTGGAGATCATCTTCCCCATTTTGCCCGGTTCTCGCAGGCTACTTTTGCCATCAGTTTAAAAATCAGACAACTGATGAAAAATCTCTACCTGATCATTTTGGTTTCCTGTCTTTCCCTTCATTTAAAGGCGCAATCTCAATTTTATACTCTCCCTGTCAAAGTGCTTGATACCTATCTTCGGGATAGTGCCCATGTCATAGGGCAACTGGACCTCAATTTTCCTGTCGATGGAAAGGTATTTGTCCAATTTGATGGAGAAGGGTTTGGCGATACCCTGGATCGCATCATCCTGGCAGCCAATGATAAGCCGGATTGGGATACCAATGATGGAAATGTGAGTTTCGTCTCTAATGTGAAAGGTGAAGGCAATTGTTTTTCTCATACAAGGACATTTTCAGTATCAGCGGGTCAACATTCATTCTATGCAGTGGCCCATAATTATGTGGACACAGGAGGATCTGGCATAGCGACCATTTTTGGAACTTTAAGTGTTGAATTCATTCCTGAAAACGCTGGAGTAACCGGCGAAACTTCAACTACGACTGAAGAATATGAAGCGGTCCTGCCTGTGGCTTTTGATACGATAGTCATTGAAGCCCCTGGTCCGGGAAAAGCAGAGCTGCGTCTCAATGGAAACCTGGATGTTAACTATGGCGACATCATCTTGGTGGCTATTACAGAAACAACAGCCTGGGATTTTACAGATCCAGGCAGTATTGCACTAGAGTCAACAAATCCAGGTGAAAACTATGTGGGTTTTTCGACAACAAAAGTTGTTGATATCCCATCAGCAGGAACCTACACTTTCTATGCCATGGCCCAGCGGGGATATGAAGAAGAAGGGAACGGATACATGTATGCCTATACAAATTTTCATGCACGCTTTTATCCCGATGCTGCTGACCACGTAATTTCCGGAAGAGCAATAATAAGTGATAATTTTAACCTTGGTGAGGATCTGCGATTATTGGATTCCATTGAATTAGATGTACCGATTTCCGGAACAGTAGAGATTCGGTTTGATGGTGATTTGCAGAGTTCCCCAGGTCACCAGATTATTTTGGCCGCTAGCAATAGTCCTTCTTACGAATTACAGAATGGCAGCGTGATTATTGAAACTACAGATGAAGAGAATGATCGTCATAATTTTGTGCATACCCAGGTATTTGAGGTTGAGCCGGGAACACACACCTACTATGTGATGGCGGAAGATTACCTGGGTGATGGGACAACCATCGATTTGCATGGTCATTTCCTCCTTAAGTTTTATCCTGAAAATGTGATATCCGCAAATGATGATGTATTTGCTGAGTTGCCATTTGAAGTATGGCCAAACCCTGCGAATGACCGCATCCATATTCAATTTGAAAATGCAAATGAACAGATGATCGTTTCGATCCTTGATGTGCAGGGCCATGTGGTTCGACAACAGGGAAGTATGGTTTCGGGTGGTGACATAGATATTTCAGTCCTTCCTTCAGGAATCTATATCGTCCGGAGCAGCAACGGAGAAGAGGTGGGATATAAAAAGCTGGTAAAAGAATAAGAGGCCGGTATACCTAAAGGTATTTAACCTGCAGGTAAACACAGATTTAGTGCAATGATTTACCTTGCACTACCATGCCAGCTGCGCCTAAAAGAATCTGTCTGATCAGTGTTGAGATATTTGCCTGGGGCAAATATGGTGGCTATGGTAAATCTACCCGTATCATTGGCAGAGAACTGGTCAGACGTGGATATGAAGTCAGCGCGGTCGTCCCCAGGCGAGAGGACCAGCAGCCTGAGGAGATGCTTGATGGCATTAAGGTGTATGGTCTGACCCCGATGGAGATGCTTACCTCCTCCGTGATTTACAAAAAGATCAATGCCGATATTTTTCATTCCTGTGAGCCCTCCATTGGCACGTGGATGGCGATGAAAGTAGTTCCTGATGCTGTCCACCTGGTGACTTGCCAGGATCCCAAGGGATATCGGGAATGGATCCAGGAGTTTTATTTTCCCAGCAAAAGCAGGGTGCAGGTACTGAAGAATTATCTCTTTGAAGCGAATGTGCTTGTGCGTTCAGCCGTGCGTGCTGCAGATGGAGTTTATGTGCCGGCAAAGTATCAACGTGAAAAAGCAAAATCGATTTACAACCTTAAGTCGAATGTTGAATTCCTCCCAACACCGGTAGAGATGCCCGACAAAGTGGGAAAAGTTGAAAGCCCGGTGGTATTGTACATGGGCAGGCTGGACCAGCGTAAGCGTCCCGAACTGACACTTCAACTTGCAAAGGACTTTCCGGAAGTGCTTTTTAAAATCGCCGGCAAATCCCGGATTCCACAATATGAAAGCAACCTGAAAGAGCAGTTTGAACATATCCCCAATGTCGAGTTTGTTGGTTTCGTCGATCAGTTCAAGGGCGATATGCATCATCAGTTGTTTTCGCAGGCATGGATACACATCAATACCTCCGTGCGTGAGGGACTGCCCAATTCTTTTATTGAAGCTGCGGCTCATCAGTGTGCGATCCTCAGCCATGTCAACCCGGATGATTTTGCATCGCGGTTTGGATATCATGCCGCAGCTAACGAATTTCACCACGGCCTGGAGTATCTACTGGGTGATAACA
>DATHZY010000468.1:0-4677 GCA_035458325.1 Saprospiraceae bacterium
CCTTGGTGACCATATCATACACTGTCCCGGGACCATCCGGATCATGTAGCTTGTCAAAGGCCGCTTCCTCCACCGCATCAAAGAGCACCACCTGGCGCTCGATGTATTTGATAAAGTTGAAAAGGAGATCGGTTTTCTCACTTTCCTCAGCGCCTGTCAGGTATTCCTCAAAGAAGGCATCAATGATCTCCTGCGGACTCCTGCCCCTTGCATAACTCGTCTGACATAACTCGGACAGCAATGGCAGTAAGATCCCGGTCTGATGGATGAGATCAAATGGGAGTCTTAAAAACAAGCTGTTGAACAAGTGGTACTTCGTACCGACATGTCTGTCAAATTTCTTGAGCGCGGTCTGGTCCATATGTCTTTCAAAGATACCAGCGATTTCGGCTTTTGTTTCATTTCCTCCACATTACCCACATACCTCCGACTGGCCTTGGTCGTCCCATGTCTTACCCTGACACCGCGAATCCACCGTTTAGCCGAATAGCTCTATGGTGCATTTCTATTGTGAGTTATTTAGATGCTGAATTAAATGTCATCTGCTATGCCACGCATCCATCTATCCATAAGCAAGTATTCATATATCGCTTGCTTCATTTTAGTCAATATGACCTCATGGGGTATTGATCGTCTGTATGCAAATACGATCACCGGTATTGTCAAGGATAGTATTTATCAACCTGTTGATGTGGCTACCGTGAGCTTGATACGCCTTCCTGATTCTGTTTTTGTCAAGGCAGAGTTTACCGACGTCGATGGTACCTTCGAATTCGTAGAAATACCCGCAGGAACCTATTACCTCAATGTCTCTTTTCTCGGATATAAGGATTACGCCACTGACACATTTACTGTGGTCGATGGACAGAATGCGCCAACCCTATCCGAAATCATCCTGCGTCCTGATGGCCTTGAACTCGCAGAAGTCAGCGTGGTCGCCCAAAGACCCTTTATCGAAAGAAGAGCTGACCGCATGATCGTCAATGTGGAAAATAGTATCCTGGCTGCAGGTTCCAATGCTTTAGAGGTACTCGAAAGAGCACCAGGCATCGTCGTGAGTGCCGGTGAATCCATTTCCATTCGTGGCAGATCAGGGGTGATCTTTATGATTGATGGAAAAATCACTCCTATGTCAGGTCAGGAGCTGGCCAATTACCTCAAGGCTATGCCGGCAGGTAGTATCGATCGCATAGAGATCATCACCAATCCATCCGCCAAGTATGATGCAGCAGGTAATGCCGGTATCATCGATATCCGCCTCAAGAAGGATGCCAATATGGGGACAAATGGTACCCTGACATCCAACTATGGCCAGGGCGTGTATCCCAAGGCAGGCATCGGTGTTTCACTCAACCGTCGTTCGAAAGACCTGAATATTTTCGGTAGCTACAATTACAACTTTCGCGAGGGCTTCAATGATCTCCGCCTGTACCGTGCCTTTTTTGAGAATGGCAAGCGCACCGGTGCCTATGATCAGAAAAATTATCTCGTGATCCCATATCATTTTCATTCAGCGAGATTTGGTATCGACTATACCATCTCACCAAACACGCTGGTAGGTATACTCGCCAATGGATCCATCAATGCCTTTAAACCTTCAGGCCAAAACAAAAGCAATGTAGAAAACGGTGAACAGGAAGTAGTCTCCGCTTTTGCCACCACCAATGAAAGTAGTGATCTCTGGCCCTCGTATTCATTAAACGCTAACCTGAAACACACCTTTCCCAAAAAGAAACAAGAGCTCACTGTCGATCTTGATATAGCCAGGTACTGGAATGAAACAGAACAGCATTTTACCACCCGATATTATGATGTTAACGGAGAAGAGTATCTGCCTTATTATCTGCTCGTCGGCGATCTCAACGGTAATCTCAACATCAAGTCAGCTAAGGCGGACTATGCATATCCCATCAATGAAGCTGCCAGGTTTGAAGCAGGGGTGAAGACAAGTCTTGTCAGCGCAGACAATGACCTGCAGTTCTATGACGAGAGTGATATCAACAATCCGGTTTTCGACAGCACAATCAGCAATCACTTCCTGTATGATGAATTGATCAATGCAGCATATGTCAATTTCAATTACAACTGGACAAAGTTCAGCATCCAGTCCGGACTGCGTGTCGAACAAACAGTAGCAGAAGGTACTCAACTTATCAATGGTGTTTCATTCGACCGCAATTACACGAATCTGTTTCCAAGCGTGTTTCTCAACTATTCATTTTCTGATAACTATGCAATGGGAGTCAATATGAGCCGCCGCCTGGACAGGCCGTCCTATCAGCAGCTTAATCCATTTAAGTTTTTCCTCGATCCAAGTACGTATCGTGAAGGGAATCCTTATCTCAATCCGCAGTTCACCTGGTCTTTTGAGTGGAACCATACTTTGTTCCAGCGCTACACGGCTTCATTCTCCTACGCTCGAACCACCGACAATATCACACAAGTAGTTGGACCCGTAGAGGGAGAAGAACGTGTCACAGTGCAAACAGATCGAAACCTTGATGAAGCAGATTATTATTCGCTTTCAATCGGCATACCCATCAATGTAGGTAAATGGTGGAACAGCAACAATTCCTTCTCTTGCTACCTCGGCAACTACATCGGCAACTATGCCGATACAGAGCTCAATGATGGAAATCTTGTACTGGATATGCGAACGAACAACACGTTCATCCTCGGCAATGACTGGTCAGCGGAATTGAATTTCTCTTACCATACCCGTGAGCAATATGCGTTTATGAACCTGGATCCGATGTGGGGATTAGGTGCTGGTATTCAAAAGCAGTTTTTCAATAAGAGGTCGACACTCAAGCTGACCTTTACGGATATCTTCTGGACTAATTTACCTTCCGCATTTATCAAGTACACTAACTATGAGGAGTCATTTGATGTCTACAGAGATACCCGCATGGCCACTGTATCATACACGCACCGCTTTGGTGATTCCCAGGTAGCCCCATCCCGCAGGAGGGCTGGAGGCGCTGAAGATGAAAAGCAACGTGCTGCAGCAGTGCAAGGTTAACCGGTTATGGGTTTGAGGGTACTTTCCGTTTGATGGCTGTAACTTGCGCCAACAAATGGATTGGGATTCAACGATAAAAGGGTTTATTGCCTACCTCACGCTTGAAAAGGGGCTGTCAGGCCATAGCATTGAAGCATATACAAGGGATGTGCGTCGCATTGCGTTGTTTATGGTCAAAGATCTTGGGGTCAATTCACCGACTGCCGTCACCTCCCATCAGATCGAACAATTTCTCCATGTGCTCAATGAAGTAGAGATCAGCCATCGAACGCAGGCGAGAATGTTGTCAGGTATCCGTGCTTTCTATCAGTATCTGATTCTGGAAGATATGCTTGCAGCTGATCCGACAGAGCTCGTCGACAGTCCGAAGACAGGGCAGTACTTACCGGAGGTTCTCAGTTATGAAGAAATCCGTCGTATGATCGATAGCATCGACCGCAGCCATCCTCAAGGTGTGCGCAATGTGGCGATCATCGAGACCTTATATGCCTGCGGCTTACGTGTATCGGAGCTCACCGGATTGCTCATCAGCAATATCTTTACGGACCTGCAAATGATCCGTGTTATCGGCAAGAATAATAAAGAGCGCCTCGTCCCCATCGGCCAGGAAGCCCTGCACCAGATCCAGATGTACCTCGAAGGCGATCGCAACCGTATGATGAATATCGACAGCACTTCGAAGGATATCCTGTTTCTCAACCGACGCGGAAAAAAATTATCGCGCGTCATGATCTTCAACATCATCAAAGACACCGCCGCCAATGCCGGTGTCACCAAGACGATATCGCCACACAGCCTTCGACATTCCTTTGCCACCCACCTCGTCGAAGGTGGCGCCGATCTTCGTGCAGTGCAAGAGATGCTTGGCCATGCATCCATTACCACCACGGAGATCTACACGCATCTCAATGCTGATTACCTGCGCGAGACGATCAATGCTTTTCATCCGCTGAACAGAGGGTTTGAGTAATTAGGAAGCTGCCAGCTATCAGCTGTCAGCTTTTAGTTTTGGATTTGAGAAATTGGAGTAGCTAATTCACGCCCGGTCCCTGAGCTAAAATACAAGTGATGAAATGAGAAGCGAAATCATACATGGTCCCTGAGCTTGCCGAAGGGTAGAAAGCGAATAATATCCCTCGCTCCTGTGCGCCGGGGCCCTTGACCCCATGGCGCACAGGAGCGAGGAGAGGTGTTCCTTGGATTCCCTTCGGCAAGCTCAGGGGCCGAATGGCAATAGACGGTTTAGAAATGAGGAATGAATGAGAAAAAGATAGAAAGCGAAATCACACTCAGGGACCCGAATATTGGGATCATCCCTTCCGATCCTCTCAATACTGATATATTTGCCCCATGTTTTTCCAAAAGCAACCTTTTTCCTTGATATTGGCCGTTCTGGCACTATTCATGGCTTCATGCGCGGCTCCAAAGAGCCCGACTGGCGGCCCAAAGGATGAGTTGCCTCCGGTTATTATCGAGGAAGAATCGACCCCCAACAAACAAACCAATTTCAAGGAGGATGAAATCACTATCACATTTGATGAGTGGTTTACGATCAAGGATGTCGCTACGCAACTGGTGATTTCTCCGCTCATGCCGGAGCAGCCCGTGGTCAAGCAGAAAGGAAAATCAATCGTCATCACGCTGCCGGATAGCCT